>PMJE01000599.1:46062-49708 GCA_003157315.1 Myxococcales bacterium
CCCACCCCCCACACCTGCAAGAGTTGCTCGCGCGAAGGCGAGCGACCAGCGAGCCGCAGGTAGAATTCGCAGAAGGCGCGCAGTTTGCGAGCCTTGGCGCGAAAGTATCCTGAGGGGCGGATCGTCTGTTGCAGTCGCTCTTCGTCCACCGCCAATATCTCGCGCGGCGCCAGCAGACCCTGATCGGCGAGCGCCTGCAGTGCTTTTTCCACGTTGGGCCAGGCAGTGTTCTGGGTGAGGATGGCGCCGCAGCAAATCTCGAATCGCTGCGCGTCGGTGCGCGGGTAGGAATAGTCGGCCGGATGGTAGCCGGTCAACCGACCGGTAAGCGTGGGGTTGCTGCCCTGGTGCCCAAGCAGGGGCCACCAACCCTGCGGCCCGTAGGCCAAATAGAGCTGTTCGGCAAGACCGGCCAGCTGGATCCGTCGGCCAGGAACGAAGGGCGCTGACTCGGGCAAGAGAGGCTTCGGCACTGCTTTGAATCTATCAGCCGAAGACCGCAGATTCCTCTGCGTCTGCCCCTCTCAATTCCGCGTTCTCAGCTGCGGGTGGCTGTCGAGCTGAACTCGCGCACTCCACCCACTACCGCAACGCTGCACCACTGCAGAGAAGCGCAGGAACTGCCGATGATTGGTGAATGGCCGCCTACCAGGGTGACGCAGCGGAATGAAGCTGGGCGAGATACTCATCCAACTCGGGCAGATCACGCCCGAGCAACTCGACGCCGGCCTGCGCGCGCAGGAGCTGCTCGGTGGCAGGCTAGGCACCCATCTGGTCAAGCTGGGATTCATCGGCACCGATCAGCTTTCCCTGGCCTTGAGTCGACAGATGGGCGTGCCCGCAGCCTTGGAACGTCACTTCTCGCACGCCGACCCGCCCATCGTCGCCCTGCTGAAGGCAAATCTGGCCGTGCGCTATCTGGCCGTGCCACTGGCGGCTTCGCGCGACAGGGTCAAGCAAATTGTGGCCGCCATGGCCACACCGCTCGACATGCTGACGGTCGACGACCTGTCCTTCGCCCTGGGCGCGCGCGTCGAGCCGCTGGTGGCGGGCGAGATCGCAATCGCCCACAACATCAAGCGGCTCTACGGGGCGGAGGTAAATCTGAAGACCCGCAAGTCGCTCGACATGCCCGTGCCGGCAGAGCCGGGCACCCCGAGAACACCGACGCCCACCACCACGCCGTCTGCCTCAAGCAGAAACTCGACGGTGGGAATCCCCGCGTCTGCCCAGTCTGAGCGCATGACGGGCACGCGGCACGCCGGAGCAGCGAACCCGAGTCCTCCGCCCGCACGCGATCTGGTTTCACCACCAGCGCCTTCCCAGCCCCGCGTGCGCCCGCCCGCCCTCACGGTGAGCCTGGAAGACGCGATTCATCGTCTCACCCTGGCCCGTCACCGCGAACAACTGGCCGACGTCGTGACGGACTTCATGCGGGGATACTTTGCTTGCGGCATGTTCTTCCTGGTACGCGATGGTCAGGCGCGGGTTTGGCGCGGCTTTTCCCCTGGCATTCCAGAGGCGGCCATCGAGACCATCGCGTTCCCCATCTCGATGCCATCATGCTTCGAACTCGCCCACGATCGTCGCACCCCATTCCGCGGGCTGGCTCCGGCCGAGGGCAGCAAGCTACAGCGCCAGATCTGGAAGTACTTGCACTGCGCAGAACCCTCAGAAGTTGTCGTGGTGCCAGTCCAGGTGAANNGCGGATGATCCAGCGGCTGAAAGCCGGGGAGCTGGCCGCCAGCGCGCTCGGTCGGTAGGCCCGTCGCACGGAAATAGTTTCTCTGCGGCAGAGAGCCTTCCCTCCGTGCGCCGGCAAGGATAGTGTCAGGGCGGTTGAATTGCCAAGATGACAAGTACTTCGGTATCACCCCCTGACGATTCGTCCACTAGGACCAAAGGATGGTCGTGGCGCGTGGGACTTCTCGTGATCGTGGGCTTGCTGTTGCTCCGGCTGCCGGTTCTGCTGCACGGAGATAGCATCAACGACGAAACGCTGTACTCGGTGGTCGCCAGCGAGCAGATGCACGGCGCACAGCTCTATGTCGACGTGGTCGATCGCAAACCCCCATTGCTCTACGGCGCGTATGCGGCGGTCTTTTCCGTCACCGGCATCAACATGTATGCCATCCACGTCGCAGGAGTTCTGTGGACGCTGCTTACCATGCTCGGCCTCGCACTCGCGGCACGCGGTTTGTTCGACAAGCGCGTCGGCGTGATGACCGCCATTCTTTACGGCATCTATTCATGCTGGGGGCCCTACACCAATCTGGCCTGGAATGGCGAGCTTATGACAAATCTGCCGATCGCTTGGGCGCTGGTGGTCGTGTTCTGGCGGGGACAATCGCGCCTGCGGCCCGGGCTGCTGGCCGCCGGGGCGCTGCTGGCCTGCGCGTTTCTGCTCAAACAACCCGGGGCCACGGCCGCGATGGCGCTGGGCCTCTATCTACTGCTGCCGGCCTACCGGCGCTCGCGCGGGCTTTCGCTCTGGCATTCGCTGCTCCATGCAGGCTTCCTTTGTGTCGGGTTCACCGCCGTTCTCGGGGCGATGCTCTTGCATCTGCACGCGCAGGGGGCCCTGAGCGACGCCATCTACTGGGGCATCCGCCACCACGACATGCCTCGCGGTCCCACCGATGTCATTTTCTGGGAACGCTTGGCGGTCGGCGGCTTGTTCTTCGCCCTGTGTTGCTACCCATTGCTGGCCGGCAGCGTGGCGTCGCTGGTGCGCAACAGTCGCGCCGTGTCCTGGACTGGCATCGAGGCCGAGCGCACCGCTCTCTTGCTCCTGCTCGCTTGCGCGATGATCGGTGTGTCAGCCAGCGGGCGCTTCTACCTGCACTACTTCATTCTTCTCTTGCCGGGCCTCGCGCTGGCCGCGGCTCCGACCTTCGTGAGACTGCGCGAGGGTACGGCGCCGCCCGGCCCCTGGCCGCTCAAACCTCGGGCCAGTCAATGGGTGCTTGTCCTGAGCGCGGTTGTGTTCTTGGCGATGCAAGCGGGCGGCTTGGCGAGACGGAAGACCGCGAGCGAGGCGGGCGAGTACATCCGCAGCCATTCCGCACCCTCGGATCGCATTTTTGTCTGGGGCGAAAGTTTGAACGTGTACCTGGCGTCCGGACGCAGGCCTGCGTCTCGCTATGTGTCTGCGTTTCCTCTCACCGGCTACCCCTATGGGGGCGCCATCTCCTACGATCCGCCGCTGGGCGACACCAGCGCCCGCATCGTCCCTGGCACCTGGGACATCCTAGACCGGGAATTATCGCAACACCCGCCGCTCTTCATCGTCGACGCCGAGGCGGCCCGCCCGAGGCCCTTCTACCAGTGGAAAGATTTTCCCGTGTTGGCCCGACTCATCGAACAGAAGTACCGTCGCGTGTACGACGCACGCGACGGAGTCGTCTACCAGCGCATTCCGTAGGCGGCCGCGCCCGCGGCCCTGGCATGCCTCGCTACGAATTCTCCAGGACCACGCCCTCGATGATGTTGGCCACGTCCTCACAACGGTCGGTCGCGGTTTCGAGCAGCTCGTAGATCTCCTTCCACTTGATGACGAAGATGGGGTCCTTCGCCTCTTTGAACAGCTTGGCGATGGTCGTCCGCAACTGCTCGTCTGCCTCGTTCTCCAGCCGGTTGATCTCGA
>PMJE01000424.1:0-5119 GCA_003157315.1 Myxococcales bacterium
TCCGCATGCTGTGTGGGCTGCTCGCCCCCACCGCCGGCGAGGCCCGCGTGGCTGGCTTCGACGTGAGGAGCGCGCCCGAGTCAGTCAAGGCCGCTATCGGTTACATGTCACAGAAGTTCTCGCTCTACCTGGACCTGCCGGTCCGGGCCAACATCGAGTTCTTCGGCGGGGCCTACGGGCTTGCCGGGCCGGATTTCGCGGCACGCACCGACGAGGTGCTGCGTCTGTGCGATCTGGAACGCGAGCGCGACGCAATCACCGGCTCGCTCCCCGGTGGCATTCGACAACGTCTGGCCTTGGGCTGCGCCATCCTGCACCGGCCTGCGGTACTGTTTCTCGACGAGCCCACCGCAGGCGTGGATCCAGTCGCGCGCCGCCACTTCTGGCGTTTCATTCGTGCTCTCGCCCGCGAGGGCACGACCATTTTCGTCACCACCCACTATCTCGACGAGGCTGAGTACTGTGGCCGCATCGGTCTCATGGTGGACGGACGCCTGGTCGCGCTCGACACGCCCGCCGCGCTCAAGCGCCGTTACGTCCCCGGCCGAGTGCTCTCGGTGCGCGGCCGCAACCTGGCCGCGGCCGCGGCCAACCTGCGGGCTCGTCCTGGGATCATCGCGGTCGAGCCATTTGGAGCTGGCCTGCATCTGCAAGTAGCGACAGATGCGTGGAACGCAGATTCGATCGCGCACGCCCTTGCCAGCGCGGGCGCGCAGGCCGTGGAAGTCGAGTCCGGCGCGCCGACGTTGGAAGACGTGTTNNCGGCGCGATCCGCGCACCCTGTACATGGCCCTGGCCATGCCGGTGGTCATGTTGCTCATCTTCGGCTTCGGCGTCAGCTTCGACATGGACCGGATTCCCCTGGTGGTGATCGACGGCGATCGCAGCGTCGCCGCGCGCGATTTGGTCCGCGCGGTGAGCGCAGGCCACGAGTTTCACATTGCGGCCGACAGCGACGAGGCCACGGCCTTGCGCATGATTCGCCGAGGCCAGGCCCTGGCCGCACTCGCGATCCCTGCCGGCTATCAGCGCGAGCTGGCCGCTGGTCGCGACGGCGAGGTCCAGCTCATCGTCGACGGGGCTGACGGCGTGGTGGCCAACCAAATCTTGAGCAAGATCGACGCCCTGGTGCGCGCCGAGAGCCTGCGCCGCATCGACTTCGCCGCCGAACCGCCGTTGCAGGTGAAGGTGTTCACCCTGTTCAATCCCGAGGCCCGCTCGGCCCTGTTCATGGTCCCCGGCCTGGCCGTGTATCTACTCGCCATCGCCGCGGTGTTGCTGACTGCGCTCACGGTTTCCGCAGAATGGGAACGCGGCTCCATGGAACAGCTTTTCGCCTCGCCGGTAGGCCGCTCGGAGATCGTGCTGGGCAAGCTGCTGCCCTATCTCGGCCTCGGCATGCTGCAACTCCTGCTGGTGATGGCAGTCGGCACGGTGATCTTCGATGTGCCCATTCGCGGCAGCACGCCCCTGCTCTTCTTCGTCGGCTTTCTCTTTCTCGTCGGCATGTTGGGCCAGGGCCTGTTCATCTCGGTGGTGGCGCGCAGTCAGCTGGTGGCCACGCAGGCGGGCGCGCTGTCGTCGCTGCTGCCTTCCCTGCTGCTGTCGGGAATGCTGGTGCCCATCGAGAACATGCCGCGCATCCTGCAGGCCCTATCGTCGGTCATCCCGGCACGCTACTTCGTGCACGCCATGCGCGGGATCATGCTCAAGGGCAGTGGCCTCTCAATCCTGTGGGGCGATCTGGTCGCACTCACCATCTTCGCGCTGGCGATTCTCGCGCTAGCTACGGCGCGTTTCAGGCGGAGACTGGCATGATTGAAAAACCCCGCTGGTCGGTGCAATTGCGCGCGGTCATGCGCAAGGAAATCCGCGAGACCGTGCGCGACCGGCGCATCATGTTCATGCTCATCATCGCGCCGCTGCTGCAGACCGTGGTCTTCGGCTTCGCGGTCGATTTTCAATTCGACCATGTGCCCACCCTGGTGGTGGACCACGATGCCAGCGCGCAGAGCCGCCAACACATCCGCCGGCTGCTTGCCGACGGTACCCTGCGCGACGCCGGGCACACGACTCGACTTCGCGAGGCTCAGCGCAAACTGCAGACGGGCGACGCCGCAGCGGCCTTGGTGCTGCCTACCGGTCTGGCGCGTAATCTGCTCGCCCAGCGCCCGGCCGAGGTACAGGTCATCCTCGACGGCGGCGATCCTAACCGCGCCGTGGTGGTGGCCGGGGCAGCCGCGCGCTACTTCGGCGAGACCGCCGAGACCATGGTGAAGGAGCGCTTGGCGGCACACGGTGTTGCGCCGCCGCCGTTCATCCGGGCCACGCCGCGCATCTGGTTCAATCCCAGCCTGAAGACCCCGCCCTTCATGATCCCTGGGGTGATGACCATCTTGCTGGTCATCACCACAACCTTGGTCACCGCCATGGGGCTTTCGCGCGAGCGCGAGATGGGCACGCTAGAGCAAGTGCTAGTTACGCCCATCCGACCGCTCTTTCTGCTGATCGGCAAGATGACGCCGTTTCTGGTGATCGGCTGCTTCGACGTGTTGCTGGTGCTGACGGCGGGGGTGTGGATCTTCGGTGTCCCATTGCACGGCAGCTTGCTGCTGGTCGCCACAGGAACTGTGCTCTACGTCCTGTCAACCCTGGGCATCGGCCTGCTGATTTCCACTGTCAGTCGCACCCAGCAACAGGCATTTCTCGCCGGATTTCTCTTTGCCATGCCGGCGGTTCTGCTTTCCGGTGTGATGACCCCAATCCGCGCCATGCCCTTGTGGTTGCAGGTTGTCACCTACTTCAATCCAGTCCGTTACTACATCGAGGTGCTGCGCGCAGTGCTACTCAAGGGCGCTGTCTTGGCTGATATTTGGTGGCGCTTGCTGGCCCTGCTCGGCTTCGGGGTGGCCCTGCTAACCATCGCGAGTCTGCGCTTCCGGAAACGGACCGCGTAGCAAAGCGCAGCCGGAATGATCAGTGAGAGCGTAGCAGCACTTACCTACGCAACAGCTGCGGCAAGTGGTCAAAATGCCGATCGCGCGCGTGCAGGGTCAGACCGTGCTGGAGCACGAGGGCCGCGATCCAGATGTCGTTGGTGGGAATGGACGTTCCCTGCCGTCCTGTTCCGCTACGGCCTGATCAAAAGCCGGATCCTTCTTCCAGGTCCCGGCTAGGTCGCTGAGGTCACGCTGGCGCTGGACTTCGCCCTGCAAGCCCACCCCACGCGCCAGTGCCTCCAGCAGCGCCCGATTCATGCTCTTGCGCTCCTCGTGCGCTCGGCGACGGCCCTCCGTATCGATCTGCTTGGGGATGTTGCGTAGCGTGTACTGCATGCATGCATTGTATGCCAAGGTTGCCTGCACTTCCAGCTAGAGCCACGCCAAACACCCCACGAGAACGTGGCGACGTACAGCGGCGGCAACCCTAGTCCGTCTCTGCGTCCTCTGTGCGCTCTGCGGTGAAGAAGCTCGCCCGTCCGGGCTAATCCACGCCCACCAGGGCCTTGATGTACTGGCCGCGCGCGAAGGACCAGGCGTCAGTGCCTGGCTTCTGACCCAGCTTGCCGCGGAACGCGTCCAGGTTGGCGAAGTTGTGGGCGTCCATCCAGCTGGTCAGCTCCTTGAGCATCTTCTGGATGTGACCGGCCTGCTCACGATATAGCACGCTGACCACCTGGACGGCCTTGGCGCCCACCAGAACCATCTTGGCCACATCACGCCCGGTCCAGATTCCGGTGGTGGCAATCAGGTCGGCCTTGACCCGGCTGTGCAGGATAGCCACCCAGCGCAAGGGAAGCAGTGACTCGCCCGGCGCGCTCAAACCGACGGCGGAATGCCGGGTCAGGGTGTCAACGTCGATATCGGGCTGGAGCAAGCGGTTGAAGAGCACGAAGGCGTTGGCCCCGGCCGCCTCCATACGTAGCACCACATTCATCAGGCTGGTGTAGTGAGGATGCAGCTTGACCGCGATGGGGATCTTGACTGCCGCGCGCACGCGCTCGAGCATGGAAAGCTCGCGCTTTTCGATGTCGGACGCGGTGATTTCTGGGTCAAGCGCCGGCGAGTAGAAATTCAGCTCGATCCCGCTCACTCCCGTGGCTTCGAGTTGCTGGGCGTACTCACCCCAAGTCACCCGACTGACACAGTTGAGGCTGGCAAAGATGGGCATCTTGACCGCCTTGCGCGCCTGCTCGACCCAATAGATGTGCTGCTTGGGTCCGCCGTGTTCCATCTTGGGAAACATGCTGACCGCTTCGGCGAAGCCGGGCTCAAGTTCACCCAGGCGGGTGCGGAACTCCTCCTCCTCCAACTGGACCTGCTCTTCGAAGAGCGACTTCACCACCAGGCCGCCAGCCCCTGCCTGCTCAAGCCGCTTGATGCTATCAATCGACTTCGACAAAGAACAGGATCCGACCACAATCGGATTGGCGAGGGGGACACCCATGTACGTGGTTCGTAGGTCTGCCATGTTGCTCTCCTATTGAGTGAACGTTGTTCGCTTCCAGCGGACGAAAGATCCGCCAGCCTGCCTGTCCCTCGGCACCAAGGGGTGGGTCTGGGAAAGCGCAGCGCCTGCGGAATCGGTCCTCATTCATATGCTTTGATGCTGGCGGCCGCAAGAAGATGCCGCGTCGCTGCCGCTGTCTTCCCGAATATCCGCCAGCGTTCATGCTTCAATGCGCCACGCGCCTCACTACGACCGTGCCGCCCGCGCGGCCTCAGAATTCTGAGGAGTCGAGACCACAATCCGGCTTGCGCGCAGGCTACGGGACCGGCCCTGCCTTGGCCCCGAAATTGCTGATAACCTTCGCAACTATCCGGGAGGCACCCATGACTCGTTCCATTCCAGCCACCTGCGTTCTCTCCGCTCTTCTCTCCGCCACGCTTGCTGGCTGTGGCGACGGCACGTCTGCCCCGGGGTTCGACACCGCCAGTTCCCCTGTCCAGCGCATCGTCGATCCGCAGGTGCCGACGGCCGACGCCACCACCCTGGCTTCTGACAACGCCGCCTTTGCCTTTGACGTCTACAAGCAGCTCGTCCTCACGAACACCAATCTGGTCTTCTCGCCCGCCAGCATCTCCATTGCCCTGGCCATGACCTACGCCGGCGCGGCTGG
>PMJE01000424.1:5137-5578 GCA_003157315.1 Myxococcales bacterium
TGGGCCGAGAAGACCTACGCATTCAGGTCGGACTTTCTCGATACCCTGGCCGCAAACTACGGAGCGGGCGTGAACTTGCTCGACTTTCTCAATGCGCCTGATCCTTCGCGTCTGGCCATCAACGTGTGGGTGGCTGGGCAGACCAACAACAAGATCCAGGATCTGCTGCCCCAGGGCTCGGTCGACAGCTGGACCAAGCTAGTTCTGACTAACGCGGTCTACCTCAATGCTGCGTGGAAAACCCCGTTTGACCCGAACAACACCCACGATGGCTCGTTCACGCTTCTCGACGGCAGCACCGTGACTGCGACATTCATGGGCGCCGACCTGCCCGGCCCCTTGGCGGTGCAAGGGACGAACTTCGTGGCCGCCGCCCTGCCCTACGCCGACGACAATCTTTCTCTGCTGGTGGTTGTACCTGATGCGGGCCAGTTCAGCCAG
>PMJE01000586.1:0-3428 GCA_003157315.1 Myxococcales bacterium
GTCGCCATAGAGGCCCACGCGCGCACCGAAGACGTATTTGTGTCCGTCGGCATAGGCGTCGAGCAGCCGACCGCGCTCGCCCAGCAACCACGCCGGCCGGCCCGCGCCCGTCAGCTCGGACAGCGCCTCAATCATAGCATCCGTGGCGCGAACCCCGATCGGCAGGCCGAGAAGGCGCGCAGGTGCACCGCGATCTGCCAGCAGTTTGCTGGCGCGCGGGGCACGGCCGGTGAGTGTGAGATCGATGCTGCCTAGTGCGCGGGGCATGGACGCGATGTCGACCAGGCGGGTTCCGCCATCAGGCAGGGCACGATATTGGTCCAAGATCACGCCGTCTAGGCGATCCGCGTAGTCGGGGAGCACAGTGGCGGCCACCGCGAAACCGTCGACAATCTCGCGCAAATGGCGCAGATCTGCCGGCGACACCAGCGGGGGCAGCAGGTTCACCGCGCGCAGGGGTGTGCCCTGGTCGCAAGCCAGCGCCTTGACCAGCGCGTACACCATGGAATGGAACCCCTCGACGTGGCCGTCCTTGTAGCTGGGCGTGGCGGCGTGAACTAGGGGCAAAGCGGCACTTGTTCGGGTGCGATAGCGGGTCAGCAGCAGCGGCACATCGTCGCCGATGGTCTCGGCCAGGCAGGTAGTGGCCACGGTGACCAGTTCCGGGCGGTATTGGTGGAGCACGTTGTCGAGGGCTCGGCCCAGGTTGTCCTCGCCGCCGAAGACCGTCTGCGCCTCGCCAAAGCTGCTGGACGCCACGTCCATGGGCTCGCGGAAATGGCTGATGAGGTAGCGACGAATGTAGGTCGCGCAGCCCTGCGCCCCGTGCAGCAGGGGAATCGCGCCGCGCACGCCCGCTGTGGCCAGGGCCGCGCCCAGCGGCGCGCACAGGGTGCAAGGGTTGACCGTGGCATCGGGCTTGGCCGAGCTGTGCACGTTCGGTGCAGTCGTTTTGACGGCGGCGCAGCTCATTGCTTGTCTCCCTTCGCTGTTGCGGCAGTTCGCATCCGTCGCGGCATAAGGTTCCAGATTGGGCTGGTGGCCGTGGCACGCACCTCGCGAGCAAAGGCCAGTGCACCGTCGAATCCTGCCAGCGCGATCTTGCGCTCATGGTTGTGGTCGCAGAAGCCAATACCCAGCTTGTAGGCGATGGGGCGTTCTTTCACGCCGCCGATAAAGACATCCACATCTTGCTCGACGAGAAACGAAGCCAGCTCGAGCGGATTGGTATCGTCCACGATGACCGTGTGTTCGTCGCACACAGCCTGCAGTTCTTCGTACTCTTCCTTGCTGCCAGTCTGGGTTCCCGCCAGCACCACCGACACGCCCAGTTGGCGAAGTGCCCGCACCAGCGAGAAGGCCTTGAAGGCTCCGCCCACGTACAGGCCCGCGCGCTTGCCAGCCAG
This sequence comes from Myxococcales bacterium, assembly GCA_003157315.1. Next base: position 1,407 of record PMJE01000586.1, read on the forward strand.
GTCGTTCTTGCAGGCGCGCAGATCGGGCAGAACGCGCGAAATCTCGCGGCTGACCAGGGCGCGAGCCCGCCCCATGACTTCCGGACTGTCCATGCGCTCGGCCGTGCGATAAAGCGCGTCGGCGGTGTCTTCGATGCCGAAGAAAGACACGCGAATGAAAGGGATGCCGTAGCGTTCTTGCATAGCTTTCGCCAGCGGGGTCATGGAGCCCGCGCATTGCACGACGTTCAGGCGTGCACCGTGGGCGCGGCGGATCTCGTCGACCCGGCCATCGCCAGTCAGCACCGAAACCACCTCGACGCCCATTTCTTCGAAGTACTTGCGAATGATCCAGCTTTCGCCGGCCACGTTGAAATCGCCAAGCAGATTGATTGACTGCGGTGTCACTGCCGTCGTGTCACCTGTGCCTATCAATGTCAGTAGGGCGCCACAGGCGGCGTTGTATCCATCGCGCTTGGTGCCGCGGAAGCCTTCGGCCAGTACGGGAATAACCGGGATCCCCACGTCAGTTTCCACCCGCTTGCACACCGCCGGTACGTCGTCACCGATAACGCCCACGATGCAGGTTCCGTAGACAAAGGCTGCACGCGGCGAGTGTTGGGCAATGAGCCGACGCAGGGACGCTTCCAGGCGTTGCTCGCCGCCGAACACCACTTCGCGCTCGCGCATGTCCGTGGAACAGCTGATGCGGTGAAGTTCTGGCCCAGAGGACAAGGCGCCGCGAATGTCCCAGGTGTAGGCCGCGCAGCCCACCGGGCCGTGCACCAGATGAAGCGCGTCCGCGATGGGATAGAGCACGACCCGCGAGCCGCAGAAGGTGCACGCGCGCTGACTGACCGAGCCGGCTGCGCTGGCCTTGTTGCAATCGAGCGCGACCACGCCGCCGCGATTGTTGCGCACGACCTGGGCACGGCGCTCCTTCAGCAGATCGAAAGTCATGGTTTCACGCTCCAGAACGGTGACGACGAATCTGCACCAGGCTTGGACCGAAACCCGGCAGCTGCGGCTCAGCCGAATCCGGCGGATTGGAAAAATGCGCCTGTGCCTCGGTCAGGGCTCGTTGGTACATGCGTTCGCGCTCGGCTTCGTTCATCGATGGGATTTGCGTTTCCATGCGCCGCACTTCGACGCCGAAGCGCCTAAGTACACGCAGGCGGTGCACCACCATCACCCTCGGGTCTAAGTCCACCCCAAAGCGTGCGAAGAGATCCTCCGCGCACTCGACCTGGTCTAGTTCATCCGCCAAGCGCATGACCGTCACATCAGCAGCGGTTCAAAGCTGAAGGCCTTCTTTGAACAGGTGCGACCGCAGGCTTCGCAACCAATGCAGTTGTCGGGGTTCTTCACGCTGGCGAACATCTTGGCGGATTCCTCTTCGTCCACCTCTTTCGGCGCCAGCACCTCGTGGGCGCATATCTTCATGCAGCGGCCGCAGCCGATGCACTTGTTGTCGTCAACGGCCTTGACGAACCTGGGCGTCCATTCTTGCCGTCCACGAGTGATTCCAGTGATGTAGGCCATAGCACTCTCCTTTCTGTCAGTCAGGTTGGTCAGGCGAAAAGGCCGGTGAAGGCGGCGCCAGGCCCATGGCCTTGCGCAGCCAGGGTGCGGGATGCCCGCGCAGCACGCCTTGCAGGCGTTTCACGAATTCGGTCACGGGCATGGCCACGGCGGTCTTGACCGGATGAATGTGACGGGCGGCCAGCTTGGCAGCGGCGGGCCCACCGATCTGCGCGGTACACACGATGGCGCAATCCGAAAGCAGATTGGCGCGCGCGATGATTCGGTCCTCCTGACCATCGGCGTCTACAACAATGCGATGGCCCAGGCAGCGCGCCTTGTCCGTGTCGACTTCCCAGACAAAGAAGGCCTCGCTGCTGCCGAAGTGGCAATCGACGCAGATTCCATCGCTGCTGGTGAAGGCAACTTTCATGGCGGACTCCCTTTCAACGCATCATTTCGAAAAAGCGGTCCTCACAAGTCTCGTCCTTGATGTCGATAAACTTGTTGCAGATCTCGGTC
>PMJE01000586.1:3507-3914 GCA_003157315.1 Myxococcales bacterium
TCTTCGAGCCCTTGGAGCACAGGACGTGGACCGGCGATGCCCCCATCTCAAGCAAGAAGGCGACAAACCCGAGCAGCGGGTCCGAATCACCGTAGACGGCGAACCTTTTGCCGTGCATGTATTGGTGTGCGTCGGTGATGGCATCCACGGCACGCCCGCGCTCCGCCTTCAGCGACGCGGGCACCGGCTTGTCAAACAGCTCCGACAGCTTGAGCAGGAGCGCGTCGGTTCTGGCAATGCCGAGTGGCATGGGCATGCTCGCGTGCTCGCCGGCGTACTGTTCTTTGATCCACACCAGCGTTTTTGATGTGGCATAGGGCGCCACAGTGAGCGTAGCCTTGCCATTGATGGAATCGGCCGCGTCGTCAAGTGGCGTGCCGCCCGGATAGATGCGGTAGGTGCCATCA
>PMJE01000023.1 GCA_003157315.1 Myxococcales bacterium
CCGGTCCCCGCGCACCGCCATGGCCTCAACCGCCGGCTGAGCGGCGTTTATGGTGACGATCTTCCCGTTGCGCAGCACCAGGTCCGCGGGTTGACCGAAGGCCGCGGCGCAAGCCAAAAACAAGAATGCACGCATAGGACACCAGCATACTGATTTATCGGCAGGTGTTCTACCCCAGCGGGCCGTAAAACTTCCAGCTCGTCTGGTAGTCGCGCGCAACCTTCTGCCCGTTGAGCGCCAGCCGCAGCATCTCGATGGGGATGTTCCCCTCGCGGTACATGGCGTCGTGGAAGGCGCGGTTGGTCATCTTCCCCGAATCCACCAGCTCCTTGTGCAGCGCGTAGAATTGGAGCGCGCCCAGCATGTAGGCGCACTGGTAAATGGGCGGGTAAGAGCCGTTGAAGCTCCGCCGCACTTCGCCCTCGGCGTTGGCCTTGTCGAATCCCACCCGGTCCATCAGAAACTGCACGCACTCCACCGCGGTCATCCGCTTCAGGTGGAAGCTCAGCGAGAAGACGATGCGCGCGCATCGGTGCATCCTCCAGACCAGCGCGCCCACGCGCTGCTCGGGCGTGTGGGTGAAGCCCAGGTCCCAGAGCAGCATCTCCCAGTAGAACGCCATGCCCTCGGTCCAGAACGGCGTGCTGAATATGCCGCGGTAAGTCCGGTACCGCTGGGTCATGTACATCTGCATATGGTGCCCCGGGATCAGTTCATGGAACACCGTCGCGCGGGCGAAGAACATGTTGTTGCCGCGCAGGGCCTCGAGCCGTTCCTGGAGCGTCTGGCTGCTGGCCGCCGAGGAGACCTGAATGGTGGCGCCGCCGGTGAAGAACGGATTCACCAGTTGCATCTGCGGGGTCATGGCCTCTTCCCAGTAGTCCTCCTTCACCAGCGGGGGAATGGTTACGAGTTCGTGCTTCTCCACGAACTCGATGGCCTCGCGCGAGAGATCGCGCACCAGGTAGATCATCTGGCCCGGCTCGACGTACTTGTTCTTCACGGCCTCCACGGCTTTCTTCCAGTCGTTGCCGAAGCCCATTTCGTTCGAGGCGCGCAGCATCTCGCCGTCGCACCAGGCAAACTCGCGGTTGGCCAGCCGAATCAGCTCGTCGGGCGTGTAGGCGATCATGGCCGTGTGGAGGGCTTCGACCAGCGCATCGTTGCCCGCCGGCCCGATTCCCGAAAGCTCTTTGTCGCTCCCTGCCGGAGCGCCGCCGCGGCCCGCGCCAGCGCCGCCGCGCCCGGCAGTCTCGGCCGTCTCCGTCTCACCGCGCCCTCCGCGCCCACCTCCACGTCCGCCGAACCCGCCGCCAGGGCCTGCCTCCAGCGGACCGGGCACGCCCGAGGTAGTGTGCAGCAACTGCGCGTGAGCTTCCAGCGCTTCATCGGCCCGCTTGTATTCGGCGTCCACCCACCAGGCGAACATCGGATCGTACAGATCGTAGAAGTTGAACCACGCGTGGAAGTAGTTCCGAAGCTGGGCCAGCCGCACCGCCGCCCGATGCATCGCCGCCGGCGCCGCCTTCGAGTTGGGCAGCGCGGCCTTCGCCGCCGCGATGTCCGCGGTCATTTTCGCCAGAACCGCGGCGCTCTTCCGCGGGTCGATGGTTTCCATCCGCCGCCGTGCCTCCTCCAGCCCAATGATGGCTTCCTGGAAGGGAATCAGCGGCGCGATCTCCTCCTCCTGCCGTGCTTCGCCGGCGAGCTGCTTCTGCTCGTCGAGCAGCCGCTCATCGAGCAGCAGGTAATCGATCTTGCCGGCCTGGTTGAGCGCATCGAAGTTGATGTTCTCCATGAGGCGGAGCTGCTCCGTGTAGAACTTCTCGAGCCGGGAGCGCCGCCTGCCCGATCCCGGCACCGCATAGACGCGATTCAGGTCGCGCAGCTCGACATCGTATCGCTCGATAACCGGCCGCATCTCGCTCGGTCCCGTATCGAGTGGCGTCCCGTCCGTTCCGCGGGTGCAGTTGCACTCCGCCGTGCGCTGGGCGTTTCCCCACCCGGACCCCAGCAGCGCCAACCCTCCGCCGCGCAGCAGGCTGCGCCGACCGAGCTTCGTCATCCGACACCTCCATGTTCGTAGCCCGAGCTACAACTCCGCATATTACCGTAATAAGATCGTTACAGGAACATGGGGACATCGCGCCACGATCCGCTGCGCTTCACCCTCCAGGTGACCGTCTACGTGGCGCTCTATTTCGCTTCGGCGTACTTCTTCTTCGGCCCGCTGCTGCTGTGGATTGGCGGATATTTCACCGGCACCATAGCCACTGGCTTTATGGCCGCACTGTTCGCCAACTGGCTGGCCTTGCGCATTTACGAAGACCGCCACTTAAGCGACGCCGGCCTGTGGCTCAACCGGGCTTCGGCGGACAACCTCCTTTTCGGACTGGCCGGCGGCGTTGGCTCCGCGTGCCTGGTGCTGGCGCCGCCGCTTCTGGTGGGCGCGGCCCACATCGTGCGCACGCCCGCGGAGCAGCCATCCGCCGGCGCCATAGTCTACCTGGTCTTTCTCCTCGCCACCGGCGCCGCGGGNNGGCTTTCAGCTTCTGCTGGCCCGCTGTGGACCCTACGCCACCATCCTGCCGGTGGGCATCGTCTTCGCACTGCTGCACTCGGGCAACCCCAACGCCACCTGGTTCGGCATCGCCAATACCGCCGGTTTTGGCATCCTGTTCGGCTACGCTTTCCTCCGCAGCCGCGACTTGTGGCTGCCCATCGGCCTCCACTTCGGCTGGAACCTCACCTTGCCGCTGTTCGGCGTGAATGTCAGCGGGCTTAGAATGAAGGTGACGGGCTACGAGATGTCGTGGACCGCCGGCCACCTCTGGAGCGGCGGCGACTACGGCCCGGAAGCCAGCCTGCTGACTTCCGTGGTGCTGTTCGTGCTGTTCGCTTACCTCTGGAAGGCGCCCATTCGCCGGCAGCCCTCGCCGCTCACCGACCCGCCCGCGGAAAGTGCCGTATGCGAGCCATCGCCACCGCCGCCATCGCCGTCGTGAGCCTGCTGCCGCCGCTGGCCTTCGCCGGCAGCAAGCTGAGCATGGATGACCGCATCGAGCTGACCCGCGGCTTGATGGCCGAGTACGGCACCGTGAAGGTGCTCCTGCCCCGCTCCAGGAAACCGCTCGAATTCGACGCCAAGACCGGATACGACAAGACGCAGTGGGCGGAGATCGCCAAAGTAAGCGGCCCCGCCGCGCGCACCGGCGACCTGGT
>PMJE01000184.1 GCA_003157315.1 Myxococcales bacterium
TGTGTCCCGGGCGGATGACTCGCGCGACAATCGCGCGCGCCACGGCCTGGTGCGGGCGCACCTGGCCAACATGGTCAAGGGCGTGACCGAGGGCTGGACGCGCGAGTTGGAGATCAACGGTGTCGGCTATCGCGCTGAGGTCGCGGGCGACACGGTGACGTTCGCACTAGGCTATGCGCATCCGATCGTTTTCAAGCTGCCCAAGATCGTCAGCGCCAAGGTGGAGAAGAATCGCCTGACCCTGTCTTCGGCCGACAAGGATCTGCTTGGCCAGATCGCGGCCAAGCTGCGCGAGCTGCGGCCCCCCGAGCCCTACAAGGGCAAGGGTGTCAAGTACGTGGAAGAAGTCATAAAGCGCAAGGTCGGCAAAGCCGCGGCAACCGGCGCGGCAGCCGGCGCAGGCTAGCCTCGACGACCACTTGCAAAGGAAGAGCGAAGGACTCATGGCACGCAACAACAAGATCGAAAGTCGCACGCGCCGGCAGCGCTCGCTGCGCAAGCGGATTTCGGGAACGCCGGAACGGCCTCGCCTGGTGGTCTACCGCAGCGCCAAGCATATCTACGCCCAGGTGGTGGATGATCTGGCGGGCAAGACCCTGGTGGCTGCGTCCGACCTGATGGTCAAGAAGAACCCGCCGGCCGATCCGCCCAAGGGCAAGAAGAAGGATCGGGCCAAGCAGGTGGGTACCTCGGTGGCAAAGAAATGCCTGGAGAAGGGCATCAAGCAAGTCGTTTTCGACCGTGCCGGCTATCGCTACCACGGTCGTGTCTCGTCGATCGCAACCGGCGCGCGCGAGGCGGGTTTGAAATTCTAGGGCCAGAGTGACTAGGAGCAAGAATGGCGATTAACTACGAAGAAGTTGGCGAACTGGTTGACAGCGTTGTCTTCATCAACCGTGTCGCCAAGGTCGTNNCGGCCGGCGGTTCTCGTTTTCTGCCCTGGTGGTGGTCGGCGACCAACGCGGGTATGTGGGTGCGGGCTTGGGCAAGGCCAATGAGGTTCCCGAAGCGATCCGCAAGGGTACTGAGCAGGCGAAGAAGAACCTGTTCAAGATTCCCCTGGCGGGGACCACCATTCCCCACGAGGTCAAAGGGACGTTCGGCGCGGGCACTGTGCTCTTGCGCCCCGCCAGCCCTGGCACCGGCGTGATCGCAGGGGGCGCGGTTCGACCGGTTCTCGAGGTTGCGGGAGTGCAGGACATACTCACCAAGTGCATCGGAACCTCGAATCCTCACAACGTCATCCACGCCACCATCGACGCACTCAAGAAGCTTAGCAGCGGCGCCAACATTGCGGCCTTGCGGGGCATGCGGTTGGAAGACATTACGGCAGCAGGGTAGGCCATGGCCAAGAAGCTGAAAGTGACCTTGATCAAGAGCGGGATCAACCGCCCCGAACCACAAAAACTGACCATCTGGCAATTGGGATTGCGCAAGATGGGGCGCAGCGCGGTCTTGCCGGACAATCCGGCCGTGCGCGGGATGATTCGTTCCGTTGCTCACTTGGTAAAGGTCGAGGTGGCGGAGTAGATCGCGAGCGAGAGCCGAAAGGAACTTGGACAATGGGTACCACGTTGCAGAACTTGAAGGGACCGCGCGGCGCCAGACGGAACCGCAAACGCATCGGCCGCGGTCCAGGCTCGGGCACGGGTGAACAGTCAGGCAAAGGCGTCAAGGGTCAAAAAGCCCGCACTGGTCATCACGGCGCGCGTCTCGGTTTCGAGGGCGGCCAGATGCCCATGCAGCGCAGGCTGCCCAAGCGAGGCTTCAAGAACATCTTTGCCGCCAAGACTTTTGCGGTGAACTTGCACGACATCGAGGAGCGATTCGAGGCGGGGACAGTGACCATCAAGGAGCTGCACGGGGTGGGTTTGATTCCGCGGCGCTGCCTGTGGGTCAAGGTGTTGGGCTCGGGAGAGCTGAGCAAGAAATTCGTGGTGAAGGCCAACGCGTTTTCGGCAAGCGCCAAGGACAAGATCGAGAAGAAAGGTGGACGCGCCGAAGTCGTCGAGGGCTGAAAGCGTCAACCAGGAACGGATGTACGTCGATTTCTAGGGGGAACTAAATGGCCTCTGGCTTCCAAAATATGGGGAAGATCCCCGAGCTGCGGAGGCGCATCCTCTACACGATCGCGCTCCTCGCAATTCACCGCGTCGGTGTGGTGGTTACCACCCCGGGCGTGAACGCGAGCGTCATGGCCAAGATCGTCAACCAGGCCTCGGGCAGCTTCTTGGGTCTGTTCAACATGTTCTCGGGCGGCGCCTTGGAGAAGATGTCGATCTTCGCCTTGGGCATCATGCCCTACGTCAGCTCATCCATCATTCTGCAGCTGCTCACCGTTGTCATCCCCAAGCTCGAGCAGATTCAGAAGGAAGGAGAGATGGGACGGCGGAAAATCAACCAGTACACACGTTACGGTTGCATCATTCTGTCGTTCATCCAGTCCTTCTTCATCGCACGTTGGCTGGTGTCGAACAATTCGGCCTACGGCCATCTGGGTGAGGTGGTGCCCGACCCCAATTGGCACTTCTACCTCCTCACCATGTTGTCGCTCACCACGGGCACAGCTTTCATCATGTGGCTGGGCGAACAGATCACTGAGCGTGGCATCGGCAACGGCATCTCGCTCATCATTTTCGCCGGCATCGTGACCGATATTCCCGACGCCCTGGCGCGCCTCTGGTTGCGCGCCAAGGATGGCAACATTACCGCATTCTCCCTGGCCTTGATGGCGCTCATCGTGGTGGTAGTGGTGGCGGTCATCATCTTCTTCGAGCGCGGCCAACGCCGCATTCCGGTCCAATACGCCAAACGGGTGGTGGGTCGGAAGATGTTTGGCGGGCAGTCCACCCATCTACCGCTCAAGGTCAACACTTCGGGCGTGATCCCGCCTATCTTCGCGTCTTCGATCCTGATGTTTCCCCAGCAGGTCGCCTCGTTCTGGAACAATCCCATCGCCAAAGCGTTCTCCGAGGCGTTGCATCCCGGTGACTGGCGCTATGGCGTCCTCTACGTCGGCCTGATTGTCTTCTTCTGCTACTTCTACACCGCGGTCACCTTCAATCCGGTGGACGTGGCCGACAACATGCGCAAGTACGGCGGGTTCGTTCCCGGTATCCGTCCGGGCAAGGCCACGGCCCAATACATCGACAAAGTCCTGACCCGCATCACGGCGGGCGGCGCGCTCTACGTGTCAGCGATCTGCGTCCTGCCCACGCTATTGACCGTCCACCTGGGCGTTCCGTTCTACTTCGGTGGCACGGGCCTCATGATCGTGGTTGGTGTCGCACTGGATACCGTGCAACAAATCGAGTCCCATCTCATCACGCGCAACTATGAGGGCTTCACCGGACCCAAAGGACCGCGCATCCGCGGAAGGGGCGGACGCGTGACCGCTCCGGTAGGCGGCTGAGCTTGCGGTTTCTCAGGCCTTCCTCTCATGAGCATGGTTCGCGCACTCAGCGCTCACTGGGCCAGCGGGATACTGACGAAGCCAACGAGGCAGACGTGAAAGGGATTCAGATCAAGTCAGCAGCCCAGATCGCCAAGCTGCGTGAGGCGAACCTCGTGGTCGCGCAGGTGCTTGACGTTCTGGCCGCTGCGGCTGCGCCAGGGGTGAGCACCTGGGAGCTCGATCAGCTTGCGGCAAAGCACTTGAAGCACCTCCGGGCTGAACCGGCGTTTCTTGGCTACCGGGGCTATCCTGCGGTCCTTTGCGCCTCGGTCAACAACATCATCGTGCACGGCATTCCACGCAAGGACGTGGTGCTCAAGGACGGCGACATTCTTTCCCTGGACTTTGGCGCCTTCAAGGACGGTTGGTGCGGTGACTCGGCCCGGACTCTCGAGATCGGCCGAGTNNGATGTGAGCTGGGCGGTTCAGAGTCATGTCGAGGCACGTGGATTTTCCGTCGTACGGCAGTTCGCCGGACATGGTATAGGGCGGCACATGCATGAGCCGCCCCAGGTTCCAAACTACGGCGAAGCCGGAAAAGGTCCCCGCCTGACCCCCGGCATGGTGTTGGCGGTTGAGCCAATGGTAAATCAGGGCGGCCCCGACGTGGTAATCGGGGAGGATGGGTGGACTGCGGCCACCAAAGATGGTAGCCTTTCCGCCCATTTTGAGCACTCGGTGGCAATCACCGAGAACGGCCCGATGGTTTTGTCACGGGCGTGAAACGGGGCAAGTGTTCCAATGAAGGTTAGAGCATCAGTGAAGAAGATCTGCGACAAGTGCAAGATTATCCGCCGCCGCGGGGTGGTGCGCGTTATTTGTGAGAACGCACGCCACAAGCAGCGGCAAGGTTAACCAGGACGATCGCAAGAAAAGAATAGGAAGGAAAGTCTATGGCACGTGTAGCAGGCGTCGATCTTCCCCGAAACAAGCGTATGGAGTACGCGCTGACGTACATCAACGGCATCGGGAGGACCAAGGCGCGCGAGATCCTGAAGGCTGCCGGTGTGTCGCTCGACAAGCGTAGCGACACGCTGGACGATAACGAAACCCGCCACATCCGTGAGATCATCGAGCAGATGGGGATGAAGATCGAAGGCGACCTGCAGCGTGAGATCTCGATGAACATCAAGCGCCTGATGGATCTGGGATGCTACCGTGGGTTGCGCCACCGGCGCAGTCTGCCGGTTCACGGCCAGCGGACCAAGACCAACGCCCGGACCCGCAAGGGACCACGCAAGGGCCAGATGATCAAGCGCAAGACGGAGGCCACGGGAGCCTAGCTTGTAACCGGTCGGTCGTCTTCGCGCCAGAAGACCTCGGCCGCAACCTCACGAGAGAGACAAAACGGACGGAACATGTCGACTGACCAACCAGTAGTAGTCAAGCCAAAGACCAAGGCCAAGAAGGCCAAGAAGAGCATCCAGAGCGGCATCGCGCACGTTACGGCGTCGTTCAACAACACCATTGTCACCATCACCGATGTGTCAGGCAACGTGGTGTCATGGTCATCGGCGGGCGTGAAAGGGTTCAAGGGATCGCGCAAGTCGACGCCGTTTGCCGCCCAGCTTGCCGCGGAGGATGCGGCTCACAAGGCCATGGAGCACGGGATGAAGTCCATCAATGTCTTCATCAAGGGTCCCGGTTCGGGGCGTGAGTCTGCGCTGCGCGCGCTGGCCGCCACCGGCTTCAAGATCAATGTCATCCGCGACCTGACGCCGATCCCGCACAACGGCTGCCGGCCGCCCAAGCGGCGCCGGGTTTGACGTGTTGGTTTTCTAAACCCCAGAGTCAAGTGAAAGCATGAGGAAGGTACCTTAGCGATGGCGAAGTATTCCGGTCCGGTTTGTCGCCTCTGTCGCCGTGAGGACACGAAGCTGTTCTTGAAAGGCGATCGTTGCTACACCGACAAGTGTGGCTACGAGCGCCGCGCCTATGCCCCCGGCCAGCATGGGCAAGCCCGCCGCAGGAAGATCTCCAACTACGGCTCACAGTTGCGCGAGAAGCAAAAACTTAAGCGAATGTACGGTTTGGCGGAGCGGCAGTTCCGCGGCTACTACCACAAAGCCAACCGCATGAAGGGTGTGGCGGGCGAGAACCTGCTGCAACTGCTCGAGCGGCGTCTTGACAATGTGGTGTATCGCTTGGGCTTCGCCTCCGATCATGCGGAGGCGCGCCAGCTGGTCCGTCACGGACATTTCGTGGTCAACGGCAAGAAGGTCAACGTGCCCTCCTTCCTCTGCTCCGCCAACGACAGCGTGGTGGTCAAGGAGAAGTCCCGCAAGATCACACGCATCCTCGAGAACCTGGGATCTGTCGATCGCCGTGGCGTGCCCAAGTGGCTACAACTGGACAAGGACAATTTTCAAGGCAAGCTCGCCACGTTGCCCGCGCGCGAGGACTTGACCATGGCCATTCGCGAGCAGCTCGTTGTAGAGCTCTACTCGAAGTAGATCACCCGCCCACTAGGATTTTAGATAGGAGAACAGAATGACCGCGAGTTCACAAACTGTGGCGGCGTCGCAATTGGCGTTCACTGCGAAGAACTGGCGCGATCTCATCCGCCCGCGCAAGCTGGAAGTGGATACAGAGTCGCTGACCGATACCTACGGCAAGTTCACCTGTGAGCCATTGGAGCGGGGCTTCGGCACCACCATTGGCAATGGGCTTCGTCGGGTTCTTCTCTCGTCGCTGCAAGGCGCAGCCATCACAGCCATCAAGATTGAAGGCACTGTGCACGAGTTCACCTCGTTGCCCGAGGTGGCGGAAGACGTCACCGACATCGTGCTGAACCTGAAAGAGGTCATCATCAGGCCGCTCGATGGCAAGCCGCACACCTTGCGACTGGACAAGGACGGCGAGGGCAAGGTGACCGCGGGAGACATCCAGTGTCCCGAGGGAATCCAGATCCTCAATCCTGACAGGCTGATCATGACCTGCTCCAAGGGCGCGAAGGTGCGCATGGAGATCGAGGTCAGCACGGGGCGTGGCTATGTGCCGGCCGAGCGCAACAAGACGCCGACCATGGGGGTGGGCACCGTCCCCATCGATTCGTTGTTTTCGCCCATCCGCAAGGTGAACTTNNGACGCGGTTGCCTTTGCCGCCAAGATCTTCAAGGACCAACTGACCATCTTCATCAACTTCCAGGAAGGCGCCGAGCCCGCGCCCGAGGCCACGGTTTCCGAGGAGCAGCAGAAGCTCAACGAGAATCTGTGGAAGTCGGTGGACGATCTGGAGCTGTCGGTACGTTCGGCCAACTGTCTGCAGAACGCGAATATTCGCTGCATCGGCGAGCTGGTGCAGAAGACTGAATCGGAGATGCTGAAGACCAAGAACTTCGGGCGCAAGTCGCTGAAGGAGATCAAAGAGATCTTGGCC
>PMJE01000302.1:0-2378 GCA_003157315.1 Myxococcales bacterium
CGCGAGACCGACACGCTGAACCAGAAACTGGGCGAGCGCGCCCTCCGTCGCCTGCGCAACCATTTGAGCGCGATGACTCCCCGAAGCGTGGCCTACGATCGGCGGGGTGCGCATTGTCCGATGGACGATCTGTCGACCTCTTGCCGAGTCGCCTAGCCCATGAATCTCGTCAGCCTACTCAACAACGCGGCCAACGGCCTTTCGGCCATCCAGGCCAAGGTGTCTACCACCAGCAACAATATCGCCAACTCGAACACCCCGGGCTACGCCCGCCAGCAGGCCAACCTGGTCGAGGCCGCCTCCACCGCGTTGGGCGGAAGCCGCGGCTTCATCGGCGACGGGGTCCGCCTGTTGAACGTCACGCAGACCCGCGATCAGTTCGTCGAATTCCAGCTTCCCACGGCGTTCGCCAACTCCTCCAGTTCGACCGCCGAGTCCGATGCCTTGGCCTCGGTTTCAGTTTTCGACAACGGCACCGCAGGCGGTTTGAACGACGCCATGAGCGCCTTTTACTCCTCGCTAACGGCGATGGCGCAGAACCCAGGCGACTCCAGTCTGCGGCGATCGGTGATAGGGTCCGCCACCGCGCTGGCTTCCACCTTCAATGGCACCTCCCAGGCGCTCGAGCAGGCGCGCAGTGGAATCGATGCCAGCATGGCTGGCGCGGTTCAACAGGTGAACTCCATCTTGGCGCAAGTGGCGGATCTCAACCGTCGCATCTCGGTGGCTCAGGCGACGGGCGGCCAGCCCAACGACCTTCTCGACCAGCGTCACAATCTCATGGACCAAGCGGCCCAGCTCATCGGGACCACGCAGGTGCCCGATGACCACGGCAACATCAGTCTGGTTCTTCCCGGGGGCACCACGTTGGTCAGCGGAATCTCGGCCGCCACCCTTACCATGCAAAGCGACCCGACGAACAAAGGCCACCTGGACATTCTGTTCAGTCCGTCAGACGGATCTGCCCCGGTTGTGATCAAGCAATCCGATCTAGGTGGTCAAATCGGCGGCCTTGTGTCAGCGCGGGACGGAGTCCTGGGACAGGCCAGTACCGACCTCGACACCCTGGCCTTCGACTTTGCCAGGAAAGTCAATGCGCAGAATCGCGCCGGCTTTGACCTCAACGGCAACCAGGGAGGCGACGTGTTCACTATCGGCGTCGCATCGAGCAATGCTGCCGCCAGCATCACGGTCGACTCGGCTATGGCCGCCAACCCATCGTTGTTAGCTGCGGCCAGCTTGCCCACCTCGGGTCCAGGCGATGCGAGCAACCTTGCGGCCATGGTTTCCACCCAGAGCGCGCTCCTTTCCAACAATCTCGACGTGACACAAGGGATGGCGAGGATCGTTTCTGATTTTGGTGCGGCAGCCTTGGATGCGCAGAACGCCGTCAGCTTCAACGGGAGCGTGTTGCAGGGTCTGCAGAACGCGCGCAACTCTGCTTCGGGCGTGTCCCTCGACGATGAGATGGTGAGCCTCACGCAAGAGCAACACGCCTACGAGGCCATGGCCAAGGTCATCAACGCCGCCGGAAGCCTACTCGACACCCTTATCGGCATGGTACCCAGCAGTTGAAATGAGAGGGAGAGATCGTGCGTGTGACCGAAGCGACAATTTACCAGCAAACCATTGAGCGAACCAGCGCCGCTTTGGCCAGAGTGGCCAAAGCCCAAGCCGAGGTGTCGAGCGGCCTGCGCGTGCAGGCACCCAGTGATGACCCGCAAGCGGCTGGTCTGCTGGTTCAGCACAAGTTCGACCAGGCGCAGATCACTGCCATCCAGAATGGGGCCCAGAGTGCCGCCAACGAGCTAAATGCCGCTGACTCTGCCCTTTCGAGCGTAAGCACCGCGCTCTCGCGCGCGCAGACGCTGGCCACGCAACTGGGCAACGACACCTACACCGGGGATGACCGGGCCACGGCGGCAGAGGAAGTCGACGGCCTCTTCAAGCAGGTTGTGAACAGTCTCGACGCGCGTTTTGGCGATCGTTACATCTTTGGTGGATACAGCGATGCGCAGACACCCTTTGCCTCCGACGGGACCTACCAGGGGGACACGGGCGTGCGCCGGGTCGAGGTTGCACCGGGCCTGTACGAGGACGCTTCGATCCGTGCGGACGTCATGGCCAAGGGAGTGGGAGGAGGCGTCGACATTCTGCAGACGCTGACTGGTTTGTCGGCCGCTTTGCGCGCCAACGACGGCGACGCCATTCGTGCCAGCATTGCGTCGCTACAGACGGGACTCAATCAGGTAGCCACGGCGCAATCGCAAGCGGGAACATCGGTAAACCTGTTCACCTCTGCGGTCAGCACCTGCAGCCAGCAGCTCACCGACCAGGCCAAGGTCATCAGCCAGCTCGGGGATGCGGATGTCATGGAC
>PMJE01000302.1:2456-16654 GCA_003157315.1 Myxococcales bacterium
GACCGCAGGTCGCCGCTACCAGGGACGCTGGCGTTTCAGGGAGTGTGCCGCAAGCGACGCCCGTGGTGTAGGGGCGACCTGCGGTCGGCAAACGGGCCGGATGCCGACGGTGGACCGCAGGTCGCCGCTACCAGGGACGCCGGCGTTTCAGGGAGTGTGCCGCAAGCATCGCCCGTGGTGTAGGGGCGATCTGCGGTCGCCCCAGCGGGCTTTACCGTCGGTGCTTTCCCGCTAACTCTCGCGAGTCGCCCTTATCAGTCGCTCACATTCGTGCCGAATCCCTTGTCGAACACGGGCAAAGAGCCCACAGCAAACACGAACAAGGAGACCGACAATGCTTTCCATCCAGACAAACATCGCAGCCTTGAGCGCCCAGAACGCACTCACCACCACCACCAACAACCTGCAGAAGTCGATGGAGCGCCTGTCTTCAGGCTTCCGCATCAACCACGCGGCCGACGATGCGGCCGGCTTGGCCATCAGCGAGAAGATGCAGGCGCAAATCGGCGGCCTCAACCAGGCCGTGCGCAATGCCAACGACGGTGCGTCTCTGATCCAGACGGCTGAAGGTGCGTTGGATCAGGTGCAGACCATGATGATCCGTATGCGCAACCTGGCTGTGCAGGGCGCTTCGGACACCACCGGCCCGCAGGAGCGCGCTGACATCAACGTCGAGCTCCAGCAGCTCAAGTCAGAAATCGACAACATCTCCAAGCGAACGTCGTTCAACGGCCTCGGCCTGCTCGACGGCTCCCTGGCGGCCACGGCGGCTACTGGCACGGGTACTGGCAACCTGGCTACTTTCGAGACGACGGTCGCAACCGCGTTGACGACCGCTACAACTCCCGGTACCGTGACCGGCGTGGACATGGGCGGGGACGCCGAGCCTGCGGGGACAGCCTACACCTTTGCGTACGACAACACCACCAAAGTTCTGACCGCGACGTCGAGCTACGTGCCCACTGGTGGCCACGCCGCCACGGATGTTGCCACTCTCACCGATATTGCCGCGAACGGGTCGGCCATCTTCACCTTCGCGAATCTCGGAATTTCCATAGGGATGACCGCGGGCGCGCAGGGAGTCACCGCGGATGCCGCAGGAGCGGCACTGGCCGCGGGTACGATTGCCTCGTCAGCCACTGCCCACAGCGCCGTGTTGCAGACCGGTGCGGATGCAACCGCTGCAAACACCACTTCGGTGGGCTTGCTGGACACCAGGCTCCTCGGCGGCACGTCTGCCGAGATGGGCCTCCTCGCCAATAGGCTCGCCCAATACAACACCGACGCGGGCACCACCGCCGGCGCCACCGACCTCGACGCGACCAACCTCATCAAAGCTGTCGACACTGCGAACGCCTGGATCTCCAGCCAGCGCGCGCAGTTGGGTGCGGCGCAAAACCGGTTGGGCTATGCGGCCGCCAGCTTGACGACGACCTCGCAGAACGTGTCGGCAGCCAACAGCCAGATCCGCGACGTGGACGTGGCCGCCGAGACCTCGCAAATGTCCAAGAGTCAAATCCTGGAGCAGGCCGGCGTCTCGGTGTTGGCGCAAGCCAACCAGGTTCAGCAACTGGCGCTCAAGTTGCTCGGCTAGTTCCAATAGGGACGGAAAGCTAGAGGCAACATGAGCTTTGGACGACCGCCCTGGGGAGCTGGGTGCCTGGGGCGGTCGTTCCTCTATAGATGCGATTCCTTTCCACCGATGATCAGAACGACATGGGCCGAAATCATGAATCCGCAAGGCGAATAGGGTGAAGAGAACGAGTCAAGCGACAACCGGAGCAAAGCAATGAACGCCTACCGCANNTACACCAACGCCAACGTCAGCACAGCATCCGCGCCGAGAATCATGATGACCCTGTTCGAGACAGCGCTGCGGCACATGCGCGCTGCACGGGCCGCGTATACGATAGGCGACTACCGAACCGGCGGGGACGCGGCGGAGCGAGCGGCGGCCATCGTGCTGGGCCTGCAGGCCACGCTCAAGCGCGAGATCGCGCCCAGCCTTTGTGAGCAGCTCGACGCAGTCTACGGTTTCGTGGTGGGCCGCCTGACCCTGGCCATCGGTAACACGTCGGCCCAGTACGTGGAAGAGGCCGAGCGTGTGTTTCTTCCCATCGTCGAGGCATTCGACCAGGCAGTGGCCAGTGAAGCAGCGGCGCCCATCGCGGCGGCCGGGGGCACCGGCCGATGACTGCGACCTTCAATCCATGGCTGACCACGCTTGCAGAAGGAGCTCGCCTATTGCAGGCAGGTAAGGCCAAGGAAGCCGCGCAGGTGCTCGCAGGACTGCCAACCCTATGCGAGCCATCCGCTCCACCACCTTCTCCGGCAATTGTCGCGCAAGCGCGCGAACTGCTCCAGCGCTGCTTCAATGCTGAAGCCAGTCTGCGGCAACGCGTGGTGGAAGATCTGAACCGTCTTGCCTCCAGCCAGCGGGCGCAGGTCTATCGCCATCCCACTCAAGCGCCGCGCTAGAGCTGCCGATTCCCGATCAAGGAGACTTCTCTCATGGCCACCTCCCCCATCTCGACGACCGGTCCGCTTTTCCAGGCCGGTGGTCTNNTACCAGGTCCAGATCTCGACCGTGGCCACTCTCACCAGCAAGCTGCAGGCACTGCAAAGTGCGGCCGACGCACTTGGCACTTCGGGCCTGGCACCCATCCAGGCAACCTCGACTTATGCGGACTTCACCGTGTCCGGCTCGGCACAAAGCGAGGGCACCAGCACGGTTCAAGTCGCGAAGATGGCGCTCGCTGCCAAGCTACGCAGTGGGACCGGCCTCTCGTCGGCGCAGACCGACGCCGGCCTGACCGGCAGCCTCCAGTTCAGCATTGACGGCGCCACCGTTCCAAGCCAGGCCATCACCGTGACCGGCCTAAGCTTGTCCGCCATTGCTGAGGCTATCAACAAGCAGGTTTCGCAGGTAACCGCCTCGGTGGTCTCGGACGGCAGCAAATATTACCTGTCAGTAAGTCGCAACAGCACGGGGTACGCGACCACTGATAGTGGCCCTGGTGATGCCCTCAAAGTCGTTGGCACCGATCCTGGCTTCAGTTTTCAGAGCCTTCAAACGGCGCAGAACGCCTCTCTGACCGTGGACGGTCTCCAGATCACAAGTCAGAAGAACACCATAACCGGCGCCATTCCTGGTGTGACCTTGAACCTGACCGGACAGTCCGGCTCGGCCACGAATGTCACCTTCGCCAGCGACTCCAGTTCGTCCGCGGCGAGCATCAACAACTTCGTCAACGCCTACAATGACGTGGTCACCGCCCTTACCAGTCAACTGCAGCCCGATCCGTCACAAGCAGCCACCAACAACCCGCTGGCCGGCTCATATCTGCTCAGCCTCGAAAGCGACATGCAGAGCTTGTTCTCCCAAAGCGTCGGCGGCAGCGGCGCGGTACAAACCCTGTCCGACCTGAACATCAGCCTGCAGGACGACGGGACGATCGCCATCGACAAGCTCCCATATCAGAACACCTTTGCCGAGGCCCTGGCCGCAGATCCGAGCGGCGCCAACAAGCTGTTTACCACGGCCAAGACAGGCATCACGGCTTTGGTGGACGCTTTGGTCTCAAAGCAGACTGATCCGGTAAGTGGGGCATTGGTTGGCGAGACCCAGGAGTTGAATAGCAACGTTAGTGCGCTAGACGGCACGATCAACTACTGGCAAACGTATCTGGACAACGAGCGCACCAGACTGACCTCCGAGTTCACCGCCATGGAACAGACGGTCGCCACGCTCAATACCGCCAGCAACTACCTGAACGCGCTCTTTTACTCCAGCACGAATACCAGCTACAAGACCACCAGCAACGGGTGATGAGCTAACCAGCATCGCTTGGACCGTGCACTAGAGTCAACCACAGAGAGCACGGAGGTGACAGGGCCGGGTCGGAAGGGAATTGATTGGGTTGGCGCAGTCCGAACCGCCTCTTCCATTCCGATCGCTGTGGTCGCTGTGGTGAAATAGCTATCGCGCTATGGCGTCGAGGGCGTCCTGCGCTTTGATCTCCAAGACCAGTTCCACCCGGCGATTGATTTCGCGCCCTTGGGGTGTGCTGTTGTCACCGATAGGCCGCGCCGAGCCCTGGCCGGCAGCGGTGAGCAACTTGCCGTCGATGTGGTGGGCGCCCTGCATATAGCTGGCCACGGCAGCGGCGCGCGATGCTGACAGATCCCAGTTGTCGCGGAAGCGCGTGTGCGCCGCGGTTTGGTCGTCGGTGTGGCCTTCGATGCGGATGGCCCGGTGGAACTGGGCCAGCTCGGTGGCGATGGCGTCCAGCACGGGAATCATCTCGGGCCGGATCGCGGCCTGCGAAGGATCGAAGAAGTGTGACGCTGACAAACGAATCATGAGCCGGCGTCCCTCCGTGTGCATGAGCACAGTGGGAGGATTGTCGGGCCGTTCGAGCAGCAGTCCCTTCAGCCTCTTCTCGATGCGGCGGCGTACTGCCTCGACGGCCTCGACCTCCTGCTTGTTCGGGCCCGCTTCGCCCATGTTGGTCACGCAACCACCCTCGCTGACCGGCCCTTCGAAGATGGGTAGCTGATCGGAGCCACCCGTGCCCTTGAAGTGCATGGCGAACTTTACCGACTTGACCACCTCGACCATGCGCTTCTGATCGATGCGGCTGACCGAATACATGACCACGAAGAAGGCGAAGAGCAGAGTCATGAAGTCGGCATAGGACACCAGCCAGCGCTCGTGGTTCTCGTGTTCCTCTGCGTGTTGTTTCTTTGCCATGGTCTAGCTCTTGCCCGAAGGCTTGGTGTGGCCGCCGGCGTAGGCGCGGATCTTCTCTTCCAGCACCCGGGGATTAAGCCCGGCCTGAATAGAGAGCACACCCTCGGCGATGAGAGTGCTCCGCTCCTTGTCCAGCGACAGCTTGCGTTTGACCTTGTTCGCGATCGGCAGGAACAGAATGTTGGCACTACCCACACCGTACACCGTGGCCACGAAGGCGGTGGCAATGCCGCCCCCGAGCTTGGAGGGGTCATTGAGGTTCTCCATTACGTGAATCAGGCCCAACACCGCACCTAAAATGCCAATAGTCGGGGCATAGCCACCCGCAGCCTCAAATACCTTGGCCCCCACCGTGTCCTCCTCGAAATGGAGCATAATCTCCGTTTCCAACGCGTCACGAGTCACCGCGGCGTCCACTCCATCGACGATGAAGCCCACCGCCCGCTTGAGGAAATTGTCCTTAATGGCCGGAAGGCGTTGTTCCAGCGCAAGCACGCCATCCCGTCGTGCGACACCCGCCAGCTCCACGATCTGCTGCACGATCTGCTCAAGGTCGTTCTTCCTGTCCCGCAAAGCCATCCCCGCCAGTTTCAATCCTCGCACGAAGTCCTTCAGCGGATAGCTGACCGCCACGGCGCCGATGGTGCCGCCGAAGACGATGAGTGCTGCCGTGCCCTGAACGATCGATCCGACATGTCCACCTTCCAGTAGTTGGCCGAAAAGAATCCCGCCGATTGCGATGACCACGCCGAGTATTGTTGTGATGTCCATCGGCTATCGTTCTCCTGGCGGAACACTATCGGGCAGCGCTGCTACCACTCGCAGGGCTCCGTTGACCTGGCGTCTGTACTCGAGCACCCGTGCCACCACCTCTGCCACGGTATCCTGCACCAGAAACTGGTGGCCGTTGGTCAAGGTGAGCATGGTGTCGGGCGTGCTTTCCACCGTGGCGATGAGCTCGGCGTTTACCACCATGGTTTTGTGATCGAGCCGCGTGATGTAGATCATGGCTTCGCGTTCGTGCAAAGGGTTTGCGAGAAGGACGAGGGACGCTTGTGCGCCGAAAGCCGGCGGGCCGGGCGCGTTCGCCGCGACCCGAAACAGTCGAACTAGCGGTGAATCATCATCAGATCAGACAGGAGCTGGTCGGCGGTGGTGAGCGTCTTGGAATTGGCTTCGAACTCACGCTGGGCCGCGATCATGTTGATGAACTCCTGCGAGAGGTCGACGTTGGACTGTTCCAAGGTACCCGCGCTTATGCTGCCCCGATCCGCAGTGGCGGGCGCTCCCAGGGTGGCGGGCCCTGAAGCGTTGGTTTCCCGGTAAAGCGATCCGCCCGAGCGCGAGAGCTGGTCAGGGGCTGCGAAATTGCCGACCACGAGCTGGCCCAATACCCGACTCTGGCCGTTGGTGAACACGCCGGTTATCGCGCCGTCGCTCCCGATGGAAAGGCCGCTGAGGCTGCCGGAAGTAAACCCCGCCTGGCTGACGAAACTCGCCGCCGATGGGGACGCGTACTGGGTGATCCCATCCAGGCCAGTCCCGCCGGCGGCGGTACCTGTGCCAAAGTTGAAGGTGAGGGGCTGCGGGTTGGTTGCATTGATGGGATTGAAGTTGTTCAGGGTGGTGGCGTTGGACACCAGGCGGCCCGAGGTGTCGAACTTCAATTCCCCAGTGGCGACCTCGGTCGCCGTTCCGGGGGTGCCACCTGTCAGGTTGGCGCCGTCGGTGACTGCGTGATAGGTCCAATCCCCGCTGCTGTTCATGCAGAAATAGATATTGAGCTGCACCGGCTTACCGAGCGAGTCGTAGACCTCCATGCTGGTCGAGAAATTGGAGGTGTTACTGGCATTGGTGGGATCCCAGCCAAGGTAGCCGGTTGTGGGGTCGGCATTCTCCGTCGGATTGGCGGTGGCACTCAGATTGCCCTCGATGGTGATTCCATCAGTCGGTTTGGCAGGCGCAGTCGCGTTGCCAACCTGCAAGTCGCCGAGGATTCCCGACGAGACGTTGCCACTCGCGTCAGCCTGCATGCCTTGCACGCGCAGCCCTTCCTCATTGACCAGGTAGCCGTTCTTGTCTGTGATGAACTGGCCGTCGCGGGTGTAGAAGGTGCCGCTGGCTCCGCCGTAGTTGCCCGAGAGCACGAACATGCCGTTGCCTTCGATGGCTACGTCCGTGTCCTGATTGGTGGTGGTGAAGGCGCCCTGGCTCATCAACTGTTGTACGGTGAGTGTACGCACGCCCAGGCCCTGTGAGCCCTGGCCAACGATTTGTTGGGCCATGGAATCTGCAAAGTCGACACGAGAAGCCTTGAAGCCAATGGTTTGGCTGTTGGCGATGTTGTCCCCGACCACCGACAGCTCATCCGTGGTTGAATTGAGGCCACTGGCACTGGAATACATTGCGGTCAAAAGACTCATGGTGTTTTTCCTTTCCGGTTGTTAGTGCGCGTTGCTGGTTGCCTGAATTTGATTGACGTCGCTAAGCGAGACAAGCGTGCCGCCAATGATGAGTTGGGTGACTCCGTTCTGGAATGTTACGCCGGTGATGAGGCCGCTTGACTGCTGGGTCACTGCCACGGGATTGCCGGAGGCGTCGGTGGCTGTTACCTTGATGGTGTAGCTCCCGGGCGGCTGAGCCACGCCCGAGTCGTTGCATCCGTCCCAAGTCAAGGTGTTGGTTCCAGCCATGGGGCCGAACGGCTGGCGGCGTACTTGCTTTCCGTTGGCGTCATCGACTTCCATTTCGACGTCAGTTGCCGGCGCGGCCAGGGTGGCGCTGACGCTGATGTTTCCGTTCGCACTGAGGGTCATCTGGCTCGCGTTGTAGGTTGCGTACTTGCCCACCGAGGCCACGGCCACCGACACGGCGCCGGTTTGGTTGTTAGCCGATTGCAAAGCGAGCATCTGCGTGAGGGTGTCATTCGTGTTCTGCTGTTCTTCCAGCGCAGAAAACTGCGCCAACTGCGCGACGAAGGCGTTGCTGTCCATGGGAGAGGTGGGGTCCTGATGCGCGAGCTGCGCTGTCAGGATCTTGAGGAACTCGTTCTTTCCCAGGGCGTTGGAGCCAGTCGCATTGGCCGGCTGCTTCGCAACCGACTGGCTCGCGCTGGTTGTGCTCGAGGTTGTGATGGACATGGTATTCTCCTTCACGCAGTGACGTGGATGCGTCCCTCGGTTGGGGCCGGCAGGGGAGAGCCCTGGGTTGGCCGATACGACGCGGGCGTCTCGCCCGAAAATTCTGGGGTCTCTGGCGCTGGCTGGCCCGGTTGCCCGCCATCTTGTTGGCCAGAATCGAACCGCCCAAGCGCAAGACCCTCGCTGGCTAGCGCCGCGCGCGCCTCGGGTGCACGTGTCGTGAAGAGGTGCGCCATGGATCCGCCCAAGCTGATCTCGGCGCTGCCTTGCCGAACCCGCAGGTGCAGGGCCAGATCCCCGTCCGGCGATTCGATGGACATGTGCGCTGCGTGCGGCAGCACAGTCACACTGAGCCCATCATCGCGCGTAACCTGGGCAGCCAGAGAGGCGGCGTGCGCCGGCAGGTGAGTGGCCGCACGTGGTTCGGTGGGCGGTGCACTGGTCGGTGTACTGGCAGTTGGCGCGGGAACCGGCAGCGTCACTTGCAATGGAGCCTGGGTCACTGTGGCGGTTGCTTGAGCATCGGCGCGAAGGCCATCCTGGGCGTGCGCCAACGGGATGGACGCAAACCCCGCAGGAGCCTGCAAAGGCTGCTTGCCTTGATCGGTCCGTGGCGCGTGCACGTGTTCTGTGACCGAGGCGATCTCGGCCGGGCGCAGGTGATGGGTTTGGGAAGAAGGAGAGGGGAGGTTCGGGGCCGCGACCGAGGCTGCCAACCAAGCTGACGCTTCCTCACTGGGACTATCTGTGCCGTCCTGTGCGCGCGCAGGTTCTTCTGTACTTGTTTCTTTGCTGCGAGCGCCTGCCTGGGCCGGGGCTTGACCTGCCGGCGCAACCAACGCATTTGTCTCTGCTGCGGGCGGAGCGGGTGGCGCGGTGGTCGGGGTGGAAATGGGCGGGCCAGCCGGTGCAGGCTTGACAGTACGAGACAGCGGGCCCGTCGCCCCCTGCAGGGGCTTCGGGACGGACGGCCCACCCCAATTCCCCCCGCTCGCTTCGCGCGCGCCCGTCGCGGCCAGTGGCACTTCCGTCGATCTAGCGGCTGTGCTGTGGGCGGAGGGCGCAATTGATGGCAGAGAAGACGGCGCCAAGCCCGCGGGCTGCGTGAAGCTTTCAGGTTGGGTGAGCTGGCCGGCGGCTGAGGCGATGTTGCCAACTGGCGCTGCGGCCGGCGGAGACGCGACTGCGGCGCTGGCATCAGATGGGCTGGAAGCAAGCCTGTGGCGCGCCGGGGTACTTTCGGCCGGGGAAGACCTGTTCGAGGCGCCGGTCGCGCGCGTGCCCTCAGCCGCCGTAGTCGGAACTGCTGGCCGTCTTGCAAAGACGTGAGCCGGTCGGGCGCCGTCGGCAGTCGCGTTGGGGACCGTGGCCGCGACGGGCGCGTGCTCAGCACGGTGTGTGCCAGGGGGTGGGCTGTCCGTTCCGAGGCCCGCGAAGGGGGTGGCCGGCTGAGACTCAGATGTCGCTGCCGATGCGGTAAAGCTGCGCACCAGCCGGGTAGTTTCACTCGTCGGCACGGGAATCGCCGTCTGTGTCGCAAGAACGCGAGCCGGTTTGGCGCCATCGGTAGTCGCCGTGGGGACCGTGGTCGCGACGGGCGCGTGTGAAGCACGCGTAGGGAGGTGGGGTGGGCTGTCCGTCCCGAAGCCCGCGAAGGGGGTGGCCGCGACGGGCGCGCGCAAAACGTGCGGGCCACGAGGGGGTGAGCTATCCGTGCCGACTGACTCAGGCTCAGATGCTTCCAACGGGATCGCAAAGACGCGAGCTGGCCTCGCTACCATGGTTGTTGGCGCGTGGGCAGTGACAATGGTCGTCGTCGTGTTCGCGGCCGCGGTCGTTGGTGTGGTCGCGGCCGCGACGGGCGCACGCTCAGCGCGCGGGGTGCGAGGGGGGCGGGTATCCATGCCGGATCTTCCGAAGGGGTTGGCCGGCTCGGGCTCAAGTGCCTCTAACGGGATAGCGAAGACGCGAGCTGGCCTGGCTACGCTGGCTCTCGATGAGGGGACAATGGCCGTGGCTGTGGTCGTGGTCGTAACTGCGGTCGTTGCTGTGTTCATGGCCGGAAAGGGTGCGTGCTCAGAAGGCTGGGTGAGAAAGGGTGTGCAGTCGGTGCCGACGCCCGCGAAGGGGGTGATCCGGTCGATCGCTTCCACCGGCGTGGCCAAGCTTGTGGTCAGGCGTGTGCCGTCAGTCGTGGCGGCAAGAACCGCAGTCGCAGCAGCTTCGCTCGCCGGTGTGGCATCAGCCGGAATCGAGGATGTTCTTCCTGCTGCCACAAAGTAGGTGTGCCCGCGGCTGGTTGTTTGCGTGGCGACGGGCGGCGAACCCACTGCGGCCAAGTGGCGGACGCTGGCGGCAGTTGGCTCTGCGCCCGTCGGTGCGCCCGCGGCAGGTCGCGCGTGTCCGCCGGCATAGCCCGTCACACTTGCAGCAGGAGGGAAAGCCAGCTCGCCATCCGCGGTTGCCGAGGCAGCGCCCGCCGGCAGAGGCGACGGGGCCGGGGCACCGCACTCCCGCGTCCCCGAAGCAGAGCAGCAAACCGGTTGCCTCCTGTCGTGAGACTGTGAATTTGCGTCGTGTTCGGTAGTTGCTCGTCTTTTAAGCACGTCGAGGGTCTCTTCTCCTCCCGCCTCGGGCCGCTCGGCACTGTGCGATCTTGCTCGCTCTGGCAAAGCGCTCGGTGCCGTGGACGGCAGAGCGGCTGCCGCTCTCCCGGCCGATGGCATTGCCACCGAGGTCCCGTGCGATGGCGTTGCCCGCGTGGCTTGCAGCGAGGAAGCGGGCGCAGGGGAGTCCCCCTGCGACTTGCAGATCGACCGGCAGAACGTCTGAGCGAAGCTGCCGTCGTGCTGGTGCTGGGATCCACTGCCGGAGCCATGGGAAACACGGCCGCTCTCGGCCTGCACTATCGCAGTGGCGGCGACCTTCATGGGGTGGCTCCCTTCTTGGCTGGGCTCGGCTTGCGCGTCGCGATTTCGGTGGCCAACTCCGCAGCCAGTTCCGGCTTGAGGTACCCCATCACAGCCCCGGCGTCGGCCGGCCGCATGCGACGCAGGACCTCGGCCGCCAAACGGTGATCCAAGCGAGACACCACCGCCGCGGCCTGTTCGGGCTTCATGCCTTTCATGGTTTTGGACACACTTTCAAGCTGCTCGCGGGCCATGTCCTTTGCCGCTGCTGCGGTGACTGTGGCAGAAGGGCTGCTCTCGCTCGGCAGGCCGCGAGCCTCGCCGTCACACGAGCCACGCTGTTTGATGAGCGCCTCTAGCCGGGCTGTCTCTTGTCGAAGCTGCTCGCGCGCTTGGGTGATCTCCGACGCCAACTGCTCGAGACGCGTCCGATCGGAAACTGGCGCCACCACTTCCGTTGGGGCAGACAGCGACTGGCGCAGTTCATTCTTCAGCGCAGTGGTGGTCAAGTTGGGCAGGGGAGAGGGAACCCCGCGTCCGGCAACCGCTGTGGCACGCGTGCTTTTGGCCTTGCTACTGCTGTGGCGGGGCGGCGACGCAGTCCCGGCCGGGCTCGTTTCTGGTTTCGCTAGCGTAGCTGGGGCCTCGATCGGGGCGACTTGTTCTGCTGCAGCGGGGGTTGGTTCGACAATCGGCGCGCGACTGGGCCGGCCACCGCCGCCCGAGATGGGCGGCGGCTCGATTGGGGGCAGACCCGGCCGCACAGGTAGGGGCGGTGCCGACGGCGACGGTGCTGCGGGGGGAGCCACCACCGGGCCTTCGGGTAGCTTCGGGCCGCTGCCAGGCGCGACGGCCGCGCTGGCCACGACCAGCCAGAGAGACAACATCATAATACTAGGCATGGGTCTCCGGTTTTGCCGAGGCCGGGGCGAGGCCTGGCGTTTCCAGCGCGCGCTTCAGGTCGGTCAAAGTCTGCGCAAGAGTGAAACGCTCCTCGGGAGCCTGGCGAAGCACGGCGTTGACTTCGTTGATGCAGTGGAGAGCTCGGTCGACGCGCGGATTGGTACCGGCCACGTACGCGCCCACCTCGATGAGATCGGCGGTCTCCCGGTAGGCGGCCAAGACTTCGCGCGTCTCCTGCGCCAGCTCGCGATGGCTCACCGACACAACGTCGTTCATCACCCGGCTCACGCTGCCGAGCAGGTCCACCGCCGGGAAGTGGCCCCGCTGGGCCAGCCTGCGCGCCAGTACGATGTGGCCATCCAGGCACGCACGCGCCGCATCGACCACCGGATCGGTGAGATCGTCGCCCTCGGCCAGCACGGTGTACATGGCGGTTACGCTGCCCGCGCTCTCCACGTTTCCCGCGCGCTCCACCAAGCGCGGCAGCAGGGCAAATACCGACGGCGGATAGCCGCGCGCGGTGGGAGGCTCGCCCGCGGCCAGTCCGATTTCCCGCTGCGCCATCGCAACCCGGGTGAGCGAGTCGAGCAGGAGGAGCACGCGCTTGCCGTGGTTGCGGAAGTACTCGGCCACGGCGGTGGCAGCCATGGCGGCACGCACACGCACCAGGGGCGGCTCATCGCCGGTGGCCACCACGACCACGGAACGGCCCAGGCCTTGGCCCAGGTCGCGTTCCACGAACTCGCGCACTTCGCGGCCGCGTTCGCCCACCAGCCCCACCACGATGACGTCGGCGTCGGCATCGCGTGCGAGCATGCCGAGGAGCACGCTCTTGCCCAATCCCGGCCCTGACATAATGCCCATGCGCTGGCCTTCGCCGCAGGTCAGGCAGGAGTCAATCGAACGAATGCCCAGTACCAGCGGCCTGCTGATGCGCCGCCGGCTCATGGCGGGCGGGGGCGGCGCGTGCAAGGGAACCCGAGTGTGTACAAGCGGGGACGCCATACCGTCGAGCGGTCGCATGGCTGCGTCGACCACCCGTCCGAGCAGCGCCTCACCCACCACGATCTCACCCGCGCTGGCGCGGGGAACCACCGGGCAACCCTCGCCAATGCCCCGCACGTCGCCAAACGGCATCAGGATGGCATGCGACCCAGCGAAGCCCACCACTTCGGCGGTGACCAGGCGGCTTTCCGCAGCTTGAATCTCGCACGAAGTTCCCACCGCCACCTGGGGCAGTGCCGCTTCCACCACGATGCCCGAGGCGCGGGTCACCCGACCAGCCAACACACAGGGCTCGGCGTTGGCCAAGCGGTTGCGGATCTCCTGCAGAGCAAGCAGGGTCACGAACTCTCCTCCCAGGTCCCCGCCTGCAGCGCGTGGCGCAGTTCCTCAAGGCGGGTGTTGATACGACCGTCCACCGTGCCGAGATCGCCCGCGACCACGCAGTCACCCCGCTGCAAGGACGCATCCGCAATCACTTCGATCTGGGCAGCCGCCACCGACGAAATGGCCTGCGCGCCGTCCTGCTTCAGCACCTCCTCGACCAGACGCGCATCCTCGGGACAAAGCTGCAGCTTGATGTGGCGGGATTCGCCCAGGCGGCGAATCGCGCTGCGCACCAGCCCCACCAGGTGCTCCAGGTTGGCGGTCAGATCAGTTTCCAGGATCCGGCGCGCCACCATGAAGCCCACCTCCAGCGCGTCGGAGCGGGCCTCGGCGGCCAGCCGCTCGGCGGCCTGGCGCAGGAACTGGGCGGCGCTGCCGATGCGCTCGCTCACTTCATCGGCTAGCTTCTGCATGTCGATGACCGTGGGGGACGCCGGGTGCTCGGACGCGGAGGCCGCGGAAGTTGTCGACGAGCGGCGCGGCGCCGGACCTCCGAACGCGGCCGGCTCTACCTGCGGCTGGCTGGGCAGCCGACCCATGAAGCTGGGGCGACGGGTAGGGGCCTCTCCGTTGCGCGCGATCATCTGGTCAGACCATCCTTTCCGTGGGGTTGACGATGCTGATGCGCCCCTGTTCCGCCAGACCAAAGGCAATCTTGACCAGCTCGGCCTGGGCAGCCTCTACCGCAGCCAGCTTCACCGGACCCATGGCGCCAATCTCGTCTTCCAACATCTGGCCGGCCCGGGTCGACATATTCTTGAGGAAGCGCTCCTTCACCGCGGGNNTCCCAGCTCGGGGTCGTCCTTCTCAATCTCGCCGACCACCTCGCTCTGCTGGGCCGCCGGCACCGAACGCAGCAGGCTCACTGCAGTGTTGCGGCCGTCGAGCTTTCGCGTATTGGCCGGCACCGCGGAACTGAGCTCTTGCGATATGGCTTGCCCCACCTCCTGCAGCACTTCGGGCGCCACGGTTTCCAGATCGGCTAGTCGGCGCAGGATTTGCGGATGTTGCGCCTGTGGGATGTGTTTCAGCACCGCCAGCGCGTGAGAATGGTCTATGGTGCCGAGTACAACTGCCGCAGTTTGCGGCTCCTCGCGCGAGAGC
>PMJE01000225.1:0-951 GCA_003157315.1 Myxococcales bacterium
CGCCGCGCGGATGGCCAGGTGGTCACGACCGGCCTTGCTCGCCTCAAGTGCACCCATCGCCGCTTCAATGGCGGGTCGTTCACCCGCAAGCAGAAGATCGGCGGACACCGACAAGGCCACACGCGTAGCCTGCAGAATGCGATCGGCTTCCACGCGTTCTACCACCAGCACGCGCTCGCTCACGTCCTGCTCGGCNNCCGAATGGACGATTCCTTGCCCGTGGTCTCTTCGCGCGCCGACACGCCGAGCAGGCCATCGGCGTCGACCAAGAAGGTGACTTGCAGGCGCGCCATGCCCGCCGGCATGGGCGGGATTCCCGTAAGCTTGAAACGCGCCAGCGAGCGACAATCAGCCACCAGCTCGCGCTCGCCTTGCACTACGTGCAGATCGAAACCGGTCTGGTTGTCGGCATAGGTGGTGAAGGTCTGCACCGCCCCACAGGGCACGGTGGTGTTGCGGTGGATCAACTTCTCCGCCACGCCGCCCATCATCTCTAGACCGAGCGAGAGCGGCACCACGTCCATCAGCACCACATCCTTGCGCGCGTTGCCTGCCAGCAGGTCGGCCTGCACAGCCGCACCCAATGCCACCACCTCGTCAGGATCGATGTCGGCCAGAGGCTCGCGCCCAAAGATGTTGGCGACCAACCGCCGTACGATGGGCATGCGGGTGGCACCGCCCACCAGAATCACGCCGGAAAGCTGCCTCGCCTCCAGACCGGCGTCGCGCAACGCCCGGCGCACCGGCGGCTCGCAGCGATCCAGGACCGGCTTCACCACGGCGTCCAGCTCTTCGCGCGTGAGCACCCCGCGCCAGGTGTCCCCGGGCCGCCGCTCGATCGCGACTTCAGTCACGCCGAGCTTGGTCAGCGCCTCCTTCGCGTCCCGTGCTGCATCCAGCACACGACGGGTGAGATAGCGATCGCCGGCCGCGTCCTCGGGCAAGCCCATC
>PMJE01000225.1:975-3475 GCA_003157315.1 Myxococcales bacterium
GCCAGGGCAGCGGCGGTGGGCTCGTTGAGCAACCGCATGACCTCGAGGCCAGCCAAGCGGCCGGCATCGCGCGTGGCCTGGCGCTGGCCGTCGTCGAAATATGCCGGGACGGTGATCACCGCACCGTCCAGCTCACCACCCAGCGCCGCCTCGGCCCGCGCCTTGAGCACGCGCAATATCTCAGCGGAAACTTCCACCGGCGTGACCGCGCGCTGGCCGCCCAGCAGCGAAAAGCGAACCACTGCGTCGGCAGCGGGGGCGAACTCGTAGGGCGTCAACCGGCGCGTGGCCTCGGCGTCACGCGGCCCACGCCCCATGAATCGCTTGACCGAAACGATGGTGTCCTGCGGGGCCTGGGCCGCCAACCCGCGCGCCGCCTGGCCCACCACTACCCCGCCATCGGCCGCATAGTGCACCACCGACGGCAGAAGCGAGCCGTGCCGGTCGCGCAGGCAAGATGGCTGGCCGCCCTGCACCACCGCCACCAGCGAGTTGGTGGTGCCAAGGTCGATGCCCACCGCGCGCCCCTTGCGAACCTGCTTGGTCTGCGCCTCGCCTGGCTCAGAGATATCGAACAGTGCTTCTACCGACATGGGACATTCTGTCGCCTACTTGCCCGGGCCCTCTTCGCTCTCACCCTGGGACTCCGCCTCCTCGAGAAAACGCCGGTAGTAGCGCGCCGCCACCAGGCGCGCGGCCATCGCGGCAAAGTTGGGCTGCGCGGCCGCGAAACCCGCGGCAACTTCCGCCATTTCCTTGTCGTGAAGGGCTTGCACCCCGGCGATCAAGCCGGCTACCTTCGCGCGGTCGCCGCGGGCGCGCGCCTCGGCCAAAGCCTCGCGTAGTTCCATTACCTCGACCAGCAACGCCGTGTCCACAGGCTGGGTCGCCCGGTTATCCACCCTCTCGGATCGCTTGCTGCCCGTGGGCTCGCCCACCTCGATGCCTCGTAGCGATAGCAGATATTCTGCGCGGGCCACCGACTGGGACAGGGTTCGCCACGCGAGATTGAGCTGCACCGAGCGCTCCAGTGACGCGCGTCGTGCCCGAGCGTCCGCGCGGGCAAAGCGATCCGGGTGCAAGACCTTGGTCATCTCCTTGTAGCGCCGTTCGAGATCCGCGACATCCACATCGAATTTGCGGGGCAAATCGAACACGCGAAAGTGATCGGCCGTGCGATCGGGCGGCTGCACGGCACCACACCCGGCGCACAGCATGCCGCCGCCAGCGTTCTTCTCACAAGACCAGCAGATCATGGCTGGGTGCTAGAATCGCACACTCTCACCACAACGGCAGGTTTCCTTCACGTTGGGGTTGGTCCACTTGAACCCGCGGGCCATCATGCCGCTGGCGTAGTCGAGTGTCGAGCCCTCAAGAAACAGATAGCTCTTCGGGTCGATGAACACCTTGACCTGGCCGCCCCCGAACTCCA
Organism: Myxococcales bacterium; assembly: GCA_003157315.1. Next base: position 2,408 of record PMJE01000225.1, read on the forward strand.
ACACCTTGTCCTCGGCAAGCGCCTCCGTGTCCGACCACTCGAACAGGTAGGAAAACCCGGTGCATCCTCCTGTGCGGATGCCCACCCGCAGGCCCTTGGGCGGCGAGGAACGCTTGGCCGCTGCCTTGCGAATCTCGTCAACCGCTCGCTCTGTGACTTCGATGGACAAATTCAGCCTCCTCCTAAGCTTGGCTGTGCCTGCGAGCCGCGCTGCTTTCTGCGATAGTCAGCAATGGCGCTCTTGATGGCATCCTCGGCCAGCACCGAACAGTGAATCTTCACTGGCGGCAAGTTCAACTCCTGCACGATCTGCGTGTTCCTGACCGACATGGCCTGCTCAAGCGTCATTCCCTTGATCCATTCTGTTGCCAGCGACGACGACGCTATTGCCGAGCCACACCCAAAGGTCTTGAACTTGGCGTCCTCAATGACGCCAGCGTCGCTGACCTGAATCTGCAGCTTCATCACGTCGCCGCAAGCCGGCGCGCCCACCAGGCCGGTTCCCACGTTGGGCGCTTCCTTGTCCAGACTGCCCACGTTGCGCGGGTTTTCGTAGTGGTCTATGACTTTTCCGCTATACGCCATAACAACTCTTCCTTTGTGCTTCTCTCTTAAATGGGAACCCCTGGCTCCCGCTCGCTTCCCCTCAACTTTGTCCTGGCCATTGGATGCTCTTGATATCAACCCCGGATTGCGCCATCTCCCACAAGGGCGACATTTCCCGTAGCTTCTTGACCTTTTGCGCCGCCAGGTCGATCACGTAGTCGACTTCCTCCTCGGTATTGAATCGGCCGAGACCGAAACGAATTGATGTGTGCGCCATTTCCACCGGCACGCCCATGGCGCGCAAAACGTAGGACGGTTCCAGCGAGGCCGACGTGCAAGCCGAACCTGACGACACCGCGACGTCCTTGAGCGCCATCATCAGGGCCTCGCCCTCGACATAGGCAAAGCTCATGTTCAGGCTGCCCGGCAGCCGGTGCTCGAGCGAGCCGTTGAGCACCGTGTCCGTGACTCGCGCCTCGATCCCAAGCCGCAGCCGCTCGCGCAGCGCCAGCAGCCGCTTGC
>PMJE01000233.1 GCA_003157315.1 Myxococcales bacterium
GTTGCCGAAATTCATGGGCTGGCCAGGGGAGAACAGAATCTGGTTTCCGCCGTTTTGTACGTTGGCGGTCTGGCGCACGACCTGGTACACGGTGTCGCCATTGTCGGTGGTGGACATGTAGTCCGCGCCCACAAGGGCTGAATTGTTCTTGTAGTGATAGGACAGTTCGGTCCCCACTTGATAGGTTCGGTTTATGCGCTCGCGCCGGTATGTGTACAGCGGATCGCCAGTGTCCAGGGTCTGGTCGGGGAGATCCTGGGTCACCGTGTAGGTCCCAGAGGTGTGAAGGACGAGCGCATCGTGAAGGAAGGAGAGGTTGTGGTCGGCGCCCGCAATGTTGTTGGAGCGCACGATGCGGTTGTCGTGGCTTAGGATGCTGAGGTCGGAAAATTCGACCAGCGCATCGAGTCGCTGCAATTGATACTGGGCCGCCAAGCTGCCGAGCCTGCCGAGATCGAAGGCGCCCTTGGCGAAGACGCTAGTCGGTCGAGTCAGGTCATTTTTGCTGGAAGGCCCGGCACAGTCTTGCTGATCGGACGATTGGTTGGGAACCCGCAGGCCGGACCGATCGAATTGCTCGTGCCGTGCCGAGACCAGGATGTAGGAAAGTGGGCTGTCACCCACGGCTACGCTTCCCAGGAGATGGCCGCTGCCGCCGAGATTGGTGCGGATGGTTCCGGCCTCGGCGCCGGTTTCGACGAAGCTTCCCTCCTTCTTCGGTTTCTTGGTTACGATATTGATGACCCCCAAGAAGGCATTGGCACCATAGAGCGCTGAACCGGCGCCGCGTATGACCTCAATGGACTCGACCACCTCGATCGGGATGAGCTCTGGCCCCAGGAAACTGCCGCCCGTGCTGTAGTCAGTTACCGGGTGTCCGTCGACCATGACTTTGATGATGCGGCTCCAGGAATCGGGCCCGGCACTGATCCCGCGTACCGCTATGTTCGACGTCACATAGTCGTCGATAATATAGAAGCCAGGGACGTCGCGCAGGGCTTCGGCCACGCTGCGACTGCCCAGCGCCTCAATCATCGGCCGGGTAATCACAGTGACGATAGACGGCGCCTCGCTCTGTTTCATGAGACTCTTGGATGCCACTGAGATGTCGATGTTGAATAGAGCTTCGAGGCTCAGTTGCCCCGGGCCCTTGGAATTCGCCTCCCAAGACATCGGCACGTCCGGTATCATCACGTCCACTGGCAGCTCCTCGCTGGCGGGGGACAAGGGAGCAGGCGCCTGCTTGGGTGGCTCTTGCCTTGCTGGCGGTGGTTCCGGCGGCGGCTCATCGCCCGATGGTGCCGGTGCGGGCGCCGCGTCCGGCGAGATAGCCTGACTGAGGTCGGCGTCGGGCGTGGTCTGGGCCAAGACATTGCCCAATCCCCCGGTTGCCAACCAGACGAGTGAGAGCGCCCCGGATATCAGCAGCTTCTTGCGCTGGCCGGGTGCGCGAGGGTAGTCATTGGACAAGGCAAGCATTGACCTTCGCTTCGGTGCTCGGAAGTCTTGCGGCGGCGATAACATCGGCTCTGATTGCCATTCGCTCAATCCGGTGGTCGCACACGTCGCGTTGGACGAGGAGAAATGCTTCGACCATCGGAGCGAGGGCGCGGATCTTCGGTCTTCAAGCACATGGTCTTGCCTCTTGTTTTTCGGCGGTTCGCGCGATGTCCTTGAGCCTCAGCTATCGCAGGCGAAGCAAGCAGCGTGATGCGGTAGAATGCCGCACGTGCTCGAAACGCTGTCTTCAGCAGACGGGAACGGCGGCAAAGGCCGCGTGCTGCATAAATCTTTTCCGGGTCATATGGCCGCGCCACTCGTTGCCCCGTTTTCACCGCGGAGCATGCGCCCGTGAGACCGGAAGAGCCGCTCCGCCCCGCATGGCTGCGCGCACTTGCGCTCGCGGCACTCTCGCTTGCGCTCAGCATCTACGCGTGGTCGTCCATGATCGCCGCGTACCCGCACCCGTCCAACGGCGACGGCTTGATGTACCAGAAGATACTCGAGGCGGGCCGCGCGAGCATCGCGCGCTACCACGAGTTCCCCTTCTGGAACCCGTACGAGTGTGGCGGCTATCCGCTGTGGGACAACCCACAGGGCTTCGCGGGCGCGCCGCTCCTGTGGATAGTCTTTTTCGTCAACTCCACCGCCACCATCTACCTCTGGGTGGTTGCGCACGTTGCTCTCGGGTTCGCTTCGATGTGGCTGTTCGCGCGACACGAGGTGAAGCTCTCGCGCGCCGCTACGTTCGTTGCAGCCGCAGCCTGGGCGTACTCGGGGTTCCATCAGCAGCACTATGCGGGTGGGCACCTCACCTTCGTGTCGTGGGTGTTCTTCCCGCTTGCGCTCCTCTTGTGGCGCCGCGCGGAGCACGACGTGCGCTGCGCGGTGGGGCTTGGCGTGCTATTGGCGTGGATGTTCTACGAAGGCGCGGTGTATCCGCTGCCGCACTTGGTTTTGCTGCTGGGTGCAGAGACGCTGACCCGCGTATGGCCGCCGCGCCGGCTGCCGCAAGTCCTGCGTGCCGCCGTCATCGCGGGCGTGGTGGCGTTCACCATCGCGGCGGGTCGTTTCTTGCCGGTACTTGATCAGCTCCGCCAGCACAGCCGGCCGGCGCTCAATGACGTCGACGCGATCACCTGGCCCACGCTCAAGGCGATGTTCCTGGCGCGGCAGCATGGGCGCGACGTGCATGGGCAGCAGTACGTGTGGACCGAGTGGGGGGCCTACCTTGGGCCGATCGTGCTCACGCTAGGGCTGCTCGGGATTGTTGCGGGCGGCGCGGAGACGGCGTGGATGGCGGCGCTGCTTGGGTTCGCGTTCGTGCTGATGTGCGGGCACTTCGCCAAGTGGGCGCCATGGTCGCTCTTGACCGCCCACATTCCGCCCTTCAAGGAGATGCGCGTACCCTCGCGCTTTCGCGCCACGGTCTTGCTGTTCCTGGCCGCCTACGCCGGTATCGCGGTCGATCGGCTGCTCACGGCAGCGCAGCGTTTTGTCCCCTCACGCCCGTGGTCGCGCGCGACGCAGACTCTCGTCCTCGCCATCGCGCTTCTCGGCGTCGGCGACATCATCGGCGTTGGAATCGACACCATCCCGCAATTCTTCACTTCGGCGCCGCTCACCAAACCAGAGCCGGCCGCGCACTTCTACTACGGCGGGCCCGGCCTCGCCGGCTTCCCGGATCAGCCCGCGCAGAACCGCGGCGAGCTCTCCTGCTACGACGAGTGGGGGTTCGGCCAGGGCTCACACCTCTGGCAGGGCGATTTGCCACAAGCGCGCGCGACCGACGACGGGGTGACCGTCGAGGCAGTGAGCCGCGCGCAGAATAGCTTCACCATCGATGTGGTGGCCCAGCGACCGGGCGCACGCGTGCTGCTCAACACCGTCTACGACGACAACTGGAAGACCAGCATCGGCAGGACTGTGAACCTCGCCAACCAGCTCGCCATCGATCTGCCCGAAGCCGGGCGCTTCCACGTCACCGCGCGCGCGCGGCCGCGCACCTTCGTCGCCGGCGCGATGCTGACCGTGCTGGGCATCGCAGGCACCGTAACATTCTTCGTCCGGGACGCGCGCCGCCGCCGGCGCGAGCGGGCCGGGGTGAGCTAGCAGCCTGCGACGAGCTACTCCGCTGCCTTGTCGATGTGCTTGAGCGCTTCGGATTGTAGACCGAAGTTGGCACGAACCAGCTTGATGTCCACCACCGTCTTCACCGAAAGCGGCAGCTCCACAGGATGGTTTTCCACCTGCCAGTCGTTGTCCGCCAGGTCGAATATGAGATTCGCCGCTTGCAGGCCGAGAGCTTCATGATCAGGAACGACCGCCAGAGTCCCGAGAGGGGAACTCGGCTCAACGAAATTGGATACTCCCACAATCAGCGGCAGTCTTGCCTCGGTCAGTTCTGCACGCCACGCATCGTCGACAAACTCCTCGTCCCGCACCAGGGCATTGTCGTTGAGCATCCAGACCGCGTCGACTTTGTGGCCCTGGGCCAGGTTGTGCAGAGCTTCGCGCAACCCTTCCGCGGCTACATCGTTGGGCACCGAGACGGAGATGAGATCCACTCGCTCCTTGGCCGCTAGCGACTTCTGCCGTTCTACGAAATTCCGGAATACCGGGCGATAGATCACTCCCACACGGTTGATCGGAGTGGTGATCACAGATCGGAGATGCACGAAGGCGGTAACACCAGGAACCTCATAGGCTATGCCAGTGGACCGCCGGACTTGCGACTGCAATTCCTCTACGAAAGAAGCCATCAGGAGGACTGCCGGTGGCGTTGTGACAGTCGGATTGGCCATCTGGTAGTGGCGATAGAGGCTGATGGTCGCGTTGTTCATCAAGACCACGCAAACCGGGTCTGCGGCTTTGATGGCAGCGGCGAGGTCGTCGGTTTTGGTTCCCGGCCCGACCACGAACGTCTGGATGTTGAAGTTCTTCTGCAACTCCGATACCAGACTTCTTCGCACTTCAACGAAGTTGGGCGAATTCGGCATGGCGATGAGGATTGCGCGCGCGCCCGTGCGCGCCGGCGGGTCGGCAATCGCAGCCGCATTCTGGGCGGACGCGCCTTGCAAGCTGCCCGTCGTCGCGCAGCTTGCCACGCACAGGAGCAGGGCCGACACCCAGGCCACTCGCCAGTTCTTGTCGCCGATCATGGGACGCTCCAGGTGTCAATGCCCAGGAGGCGCCTGGTGGGTGCATCGAGTCTCTGAAAAGACTTGACGACGACGTCGTGCGCGGCCGGGTTGAGTACCGCTACCGCAGGCAGGCCCACGAGGGTGCCCGGTAGATCTCTTGTCTTGATGGCCAGGCGCGTGCGCTCCAGCAGCCGGGCCAGCATGGAACTGGGAAGAACAATTCCGTCGGCCACAGAGAACTCGAGCAAGGGCAGAAGGTCCTCGACCTTTGCCACGCGCTTGATCTTCACGTCTGTGGCTTTGAGCAGGCCGTTGAGAAAACTCTGCGTGCCATCGCGACCGAGTAGGTCGACCACGCCAATGGTTCTTCCCGCCAGTGGTCCCTGCAACGGCTGGTTGACCGAGGCGAGCACATAGGGCTCGCTGCTCTTGCCGTCGCGTTGCCCCTGCAGGGATGCGGTCTTGCCCCGTTGTTCCAGAACCGGCGTGATGCTGACGACTGCGTCGGGATGGCCGTTGCTCAGGCCGTCCTCAAAGTCACGATAGCGTCCGAACACGGTGACGGCTAGCTCGGGCAAGTGTTCCTGAAGTGTCTTCTCCACCGCGCTCGACTTAGCATCGAGCTGGAGAAATACATGCACCACCGGCTTGTTTGCTTGAGCGATGGCGGATTGCAGCGGTCGGTAGGGGTAGAGAAGCCCCATACCGAACAGAAGCCACGCGAAGAGCCGCGGCAGTCGGCGAGGGCTATGGATCCTAGTCATGGGCCAAGGCAGGAACGCAAGGTTGTCAGTTCCCCGAGTCGCCACGGACGAACATGAGCGCGTTCCCGTCTTGCTGCACCCTCGGAGGATTGGGAAGAAGACTTTAGCGACTAGGAAAGGGGGGCCACGGTACTGCGCCAACCACATGTACGCTGGGCGGTGGCCGGAAAATCGGGAAAGCCCGGTGGCTGCTCGTCATTCAA
>PMJE01000075.1:0-2349 GCA_003157315.1 Myxococcales bacterium
GCGGGAGAAGTCGGGAAAGAAGGAACCAGAGACTTGTACTCGGATTTGGTGACCCCGCTTGAAAAGGTTGCTGGTCACGGGACCGCGCACATCGATTTGGTAGATCCGGCCCGGCCGAAGCAGTTGGCGGCCCTTCTCCCTGTCACGATAACTGGCGCGTATCACGTCGGGACCGGGGCTCATGAGGTTCCAGGCCGCGCCGTCGGGGGCGACGTCGTAAAGCCGCACCCACAAATCAAGGTCGCGGCACGTGCAACTGACGAAGACTTGCGCGTCGATGGGGCCGGTGACCTCGGTGTCTGCGGCGAGCGGCTGACTGTCGAAAGTCAGCAGGTCATCGCGTAGGGCCAGATCGCGGTAGTCGTGCGCGCCCAGGTCGTCGTACGGGTTTGCGACCGGGTGGGCGGGATCAGAGACGAAAGCGCTGAAACCACGTGCCTGGCGATCGGATGCCAGCAACCCAGACTTCCCCGTCCCGGCCTGCTGCAAGTAGAAGCTGGTGCGCAGCGCGGGCGGTGGCCAGTCGCGGGCTACCCGCCAGGTGTCCGCGCCCATCACGTAGTAGCGAACCGGGTTGCCGCTGTCCACGCCGTTGGCCATGCCGCGCAGGTAGTGATCCATCCAATCGAGGACCAGGCCATCGTAGTCGATCTTGGCATTGTCGGCGAAGCGACGTTCCCCGGCCACCGCACTGGCGGTGTCATCCACGCCATGGACCCACGGTCCCAAAAGCAGCGCCACACCCGCGGCCTGACCAGCACGGGCGGCCAGCAGTCCGCGGAAATTCTCCGTCGCGCCCTCGGGTCCGTAGCCCTCGTCGTACCAACCCGAAAGGTTGAGGACTGCCGCCTGGGTCCTGCCGTACTTGGGGCGCAGATCGGCCCAGGCCCACCACGCGTCCTCCGGCGGGTGGCGCAGCCACTCATAGTAGAAGGGGGCGACTTCGCGGAAAGCGTCCATGCCTTGCAAGGGCAGCACGCTCTCCATGCGCGGGCCCTCGCTGCTCCACGCGGCCAGCGCTTCCGGGTGGTTCGACGGCCCGGCCAGATGGCGTCGCGCACGGCGGTCAGGGGCGATGTCGTTCCACACCCATTCGATCCACGACATGTCGAAGGGCCCGCGCGCGTAGATGAAGTTCTTCTGCGACGCGAAGGTCATGGCTGGAACCATCGCCTTGAGGTGAGGGGGATTCTCCCCTGCCGCCATCCACTGCACCGCTCCGGGATAGGACAGGCCAAAGCTGCCCACCGCGCCACTTGACCAGGCCTGGGCCGCGGCCCATTCGATAGTGTCGAAGCCGTCCTGGCCTTCCTGTTGGTAGGGACGGAACTCGCCTTCAGAGGCGTAGCGGCCGCGCACGTCCTGCACCACGACTGCATAGCCGCGCTCTAGCGCACGCGCAAAGGTGGTCTGCTCACGCCGTTCCTGCTCTTTGTCGTACGGGGTGCGGTACACCAGGGTGGGGAAGGGCCCGCGCCCGGCTGGACGCATGACGTCCGCGCGCAGCCTCACCCCATCGCGCATCGGCACGTCCCGGTTCCTTTCGAAGACGCCGCTGCCGACCGGCCGGGCATCCGGCACGACTGGGGGTGGGGCACATGTCGCCCAAAGCGCGACCAGCGCGACCGGGAAGAAATGGGCCGCGCAGACGCTGCGGTCGGGCGTGACCAGCGCGGTCAGGTGTGGCAACTTGCCGCCATGCTAGCTCCGACCAGCCCACGCAAGCAATCGCTCATGCCTTCCACGCCGCTGCGCCGCCTGCTGCGCGCTTCTGGCCATGCCCTGCAGGCGATCGTCCAGATCGGCAAGGGCGGAACCAACCCGGCGGTTATCGCCCAGGTCGCACGAGCCCTTTTCGACCACGAGCTGGTCAAGGTCAAGCTGGCGCGCGAGTGTCCGGAAACCCGCTTCGAAGTGGCGGAACGCCTGGGCGACGGACCGGGCGTCAACGTGGTGCAGATTCTGGGGAACACGATCTTGCTTTACAAGCGCCACCCCAATCATCCGCGCTTCGAGGGCGAGGCGGCGGTTCGCTAGTTCCATGAATTCACCAACCGCAAGAGTGAATGCGATTCGTGGCACAATCGGTGGCTTCATCGCATTGGCATTGGCCGCTTGCGGTGGTTCATCCACGGGATCAATAGGGGTCGACGCAGGCAGCGACGGCGATGTAGCGGTGTTGGTGGAAGCGGGCAGGGACAGCAGCGCTGCGGGACCGGCAGATGTCGGCCATGACGGCGGCATCGCAGGACCGGCAGAGGTCGGCCATGACAGTAGCATCGCGGGACCGGCAGAGGCTGGACCGTCGCCGGCAGACGTTGCTCGTGATAAGTCCGGGCCGGAAGTGGC
>PMJE01000075.1:2395-3121 GCA_003157315.1 Myxococcales bacterium
CAATCGGCGGTGAGCCTGTTGATGCGCGAATGGTACCTGGACAGCTTCGTGAACACGGATCTCACGCAGGGGTTTCTCGACAAGATCGCGGCGGATTTCAGCGTCATACGACAGGTCGGCATGAAGGGCGTCTTGCGCTTTGCCTATACTGCAAACTCGACCAAGCCCTACGGCGACGCGAGCAAGACGCGCGTGCTGGGCCATATCGCGCAACTGAAGCCGATCCTGTTCGCCAACAGTGATGTAATCGCGGTATTGCAGGCGGGTTTCATCGGGGCATGGGGCGAGTGGTACTACACGGACTACTTTGGCGACAATGGCACCATCAGCGCCTCGCAATGGACCGATCGGCAAGATGTGGTAACTGCTTTGCTCGATGCCCTTGATCTCCAGCGCCCAATTCAATTGCGAACCCCGGCATTCAAACAGCACTTCTACGGTACGGCTGCGCTGACCTCGGCCGAGGCCTTTTCGGGCGCAGCCAAGGCGCGAGTGGGCCACCACAACGATTGCTTCCTCGCGGACGCAACTGACATGGGTACCTATGCCAACGTCGCCGCAGACAAGGCGTATCTGGCCGCTGAGAATCTGTATGTACCCCAGGGGGGCGAGACCTGCGCCACGTCCAGCTATTCAGTCTGGAGCAATGCTGCGCAGGACATGGCCAACCTGCACTGGTCCTTTCTCAATCAGGACTACCAGCTGTAGCCCCTCGGTTTGATTGCT
>PMJE01000617.1 GCA_003157315.1 Myxococcales bacterium
TGAGTCTCATCCTGACGGGGCCCCACTGCGGGCCCCGTCGTCGTTTCTGGCCTTGCCCGGCCCGCTGTTCCCAACCGCAGCCAGTGCGGCGGCGTTTACTGATCAGCCTATGTGCATGCGTCCCAGCCGGCGACGATTTCCTGCGCCGCTGCCAGGTCTTGGGGCGTGTCGATCTCGCGCCACTGGCCGTCGATGAAGACNNAGGCCAAAGGGCGCCTCCAGTCCGCCGGCCGCAAGAGCCCTGTCCCAGACCGCACGCAGGGTCGCGGCGCCTGCGGCGGAGAAATGTGCCAGGCCGATAAACTCACCCACCGCCTTCTCGCGCGCCACCGCGCCCTTGCCGACGCGCACGACCCGCCCCTGTCCGTCGAGCAGGGTCAGCTCGGCCTCGGAAACCGGGTGCAAGGTGCGGCCCTGATAGGCATCTGACCAGCGCCGGTCAATGATCAGCGAAACCGGCGCTGCGTCCGCGGCACACGCGCGCGTAGCCAGGCGCGCGACCACTTCCGGTGTGTACACGATGTCACAGTAGGAAAAGAAGAAGCCGCCTGGCAGGTGATCGGCGGCGCACAGCAGTGAGGCCAGGATGTTGTTGTGGGCCCAGTCGGGGTTGTCCACGAAAGCAAGGGATGCGCGACCTCCGTCGATGCGATCGCCCAGATAGCCGCGCACCACCACGATCTCGGAGAGGCCCGACGCCGCAAAGGCGCGCAGTTGCCAGCGCAGAATCGGCTGTCCTGCTACGCGCACCATACACTTGGGAATCTCCCCGGTTTCTGGTCCCAGGCGCCGGCCGCGGCCAGCCGCCACGATGATGACCTTGCTGCTGCTCACGCGGCTCTCTTGCACAGCTTGCGCATGACCGCAAGAATCGTGCGGCCGGCATAGGCCGCATTGATGGCCAGGTAGACGTGCAGAAAGAGATCTAGGCGATTGGCGGCGGCCACAAACACCAGATAGCTGGGGTAGTGAATGATCAATCGGCCCAGCGATTCCACGGCGGCCACTGCCCCGGCCATAAGCGAGCGCGGCGGGGCCGCCGCGGCAGCGGCTCCATACAAGCCATCTCCGTAGTCGCCCGCGCTCTGCGGCCGGGGCGCGCCGGTGGCGCTCAAGTACTCGGGTCGGCGGACGAAAGTGGTTAGGCTGATGGCCGAGGCCACGACCGCCAGCCCGGCCAGCGCTTCAAGCAACCACTGGGTGCGGGCCTCTGCGAGCCAAAGGCGCGCGCCCGTGGCCGCGACCAGCAAGAAGGCCTTCAGCTCGTCCATAAGGAAATCCAGGTGCGCGCCCACCGGCGACGTAGTTCCACGCAGCCGAGCAAGCTGGCCGTCCACACAGTCGAGGACATAGGACAGTTCGAGCACCGCGACCGCAATCAGGAGGCCGGCGTAGCCAGGCAAGCCGACCAAGAGAGCCATGGACGCCACAAAGCATGCCAGCGAGGCAAAGGTGACCTGGTTGGGGGTAACGCGACTTCCGGCCAGCGGCACCAGCATGACCGCAGCCAGCGGCCGGGCCACCAGACGATTCCACAAGATGTCCTTTGGCTTCTTCGTGCGCCGGTATGAATCGGCAATCTGCGAGAACAGGCTCACGGCAGCCAAGTAAAGCGCTCCAGCGCCAGAGCGCCAAGGATAAACGTCTAGGGCAACGGCAGTCCGTAGTAGGCGGAGTAGGCCACCACGATCGCCGCGCCCAGGACGATACCGAGAAGCACGTGAACCAGTAGTGGCCATTCGCGCGGCCCGCGCTGGGCGCGTCGCTTGCTCGGCCTATATCGCTGCTCTTCGATATCGACCGCAAGATCCTCAGGCTGGCCGGGAGCGAGTGGCGTGAGCCGCACGGTCGGCGGGCCGTCTGGCCGCGGGAGTTCCGAGACCGGGGTCGGAGTGGCCCGCGTCAGAGGCACCATCATGACTTGGGACTGAGGTGCCGGTGTGTTCACGAACGCGGCAGGATCCTGCATGTCCTCGGATATCTCGACGCCAAAGGGACGTTCCTCGGTCCCGCGTGGCGGCGTCGAGGGTCGCCGTATCGCGCCGGAAGTGCGATTGAATGCCGACGGCGCCGTTCGCACCGCCGCGGTCGAAGCCCCACGAATCGCATGTGGCGCCGGTGACGCCGCAGGCTCGGAGGGCCGAGGGGGAGAATGCGCGACGGACGGCTGGCTAGCGGCTGCCAACCCGGCCTGCGCGGGAGGCGGCGTGGCCGGGGGAGTGCGCTGAACTGGCGCAGCAGGCGCGCTGGCGGCGAGGGAAGCTGGCGCCGCAGTGGGAGGCGGAGTTGCCTGCGAGGCTCGCGACGGGCGCTGGGGCGGAGCAGTGGGAGGTGGAGTTGCCGCCAAGGCTCGCGACGGGCTCTGGGGCGCGGCAGCGGGTTGTGGAAGCAGAGGCGCAGCAGAGGGAGGCGGAGTTGCGGGCGAGGCTCGCGACGGGCTCTGGGGCGCGGCAGCGGCCTCAGTAACGGGAGCCGAGATCGTTCGCGCAGGGGGTTGTGCGACCGAGGGCTTGGCCGCGGGCCACGGGACCGGAGCAAGCGGCGAGGCAGGGGCCGGTCCGCGGGCCATGGGCGTCTCGGCCCCGGGCAAAGGCGATTGGGCTAGGCGGGCTGCACCTGGCGCGCGCGCTGCGGGTAGGCTAGCAGCGACAGCAGGCGGGGTGGGCGCGATCTCGTGCGCATCCGGTGCCGGCGCCGGGGGAACCGTGGTCCCGCCCGTCTCGGCAGGAATGCCCGCTGTCGACAGATGACTAGCGGCCGGCAAAGCCTGCACCCCGACGGGTGCCTGGGCGGCGTGGACCGGCGCTGCCGCGTCAGCCGTTGGCGCCGGCGACGAGGCGGGCGCGCGGATCGGCGCGGTCACGGGTGAAAGAGCCAGCCCAGATGGGGCGGGCGCGCGGATCGGCGCG
>PMJE01000121.1 GCA_003157315.1 Myxococcales bacterium
GGTGGCGCCGCCCCCGATTCCCACGAGAGCAGCGCCCCGATCATAGCCGTTGCCGGCCAGCCAATCGCAGGTGCGCTCGATGGCAGCTAGGGTCTTGCAAGATTCGCCAGCCAGCAGATCCAGGCGCTGGACGCGGGGCAGGCGTGCTGCCAATGCCTCGAGCAACGGCTGCACGCGCGGCGATAGCTGGTGCAGGCGGCTGTCCACCAGTACGGCCACCCCGGTGGGCTTGCCTAGCGCCACGGCGATCTTCTGCGCCATGTTCGCTGCGCCTGCGGGCGCGATACAGACCTGGTAGCTCCTCTGGCCGAGCGGAACCGAGATGCTGGTCACATCTATCCGACTAGCACTACTGGGCCGCAGGGGGCAAGTACCCCTTTGGGGAGCTGGGAGGTTGCGCGCACCCGAAGCCAGGTGCGATCAGGTGCACGGCATTCGCAGGGGTATTGATGTTCCCTACGCCGACTCGTTTCGATCGTGCATCTCGCGCCGGATGCGGTGGAACTCGCCCTCCAGGTCTGCGAAGGCGGTTGCGACGTCGGGGTCAAAATGTGTCCCGCTGCCGGTCTGGATCATCCGGCAGGTGACCTCATGGCTGATTGGGGACCGGTAGCAACGCTTCGAAGTTAAAGCGTCGTAGAAATCGGCGAGCGCGACGATGCGCGCGGAAAGCGGCACGGTCGTGCCCCGCAGACCATCGGGATAGCCAGTGCCATCCCACCACTCGTGGTGCGACCTGGCCACTTCGACGCCCATGCGCAGAAACTGGTTGTCGGGATGGCGTTCGAGCACCGCGGCCAGCGTCCTGGCGCCAAGTTCGCAGTGTTTTCTCATCTCCACGAATTCCTCCGGGGTCAACTTTCCGGGCTTGCACAGGATGGCGTCTGGCGTGCCGACCTTGCCGATGTCGTGCAGCGAGGCGGTCTGGTACAGGTTCTCGATGAAGGTGCTGGTCAACTGCGCCGCCTGCAAACCCAACTCGCGCATTCCCTCGCCCAGCCTCCTGGCGAAGGTTTGTACCCGATCGATGTGCTGGCCGGTGTCGTCGTCGCGAGTCTCGGCCAGCTTGGCGAGCGCGAAGATGGTCGCCAACTGTGAGGCCGCAACCTCCCTGACCTGCTCGGCGATCCGCTGCTCGAGCCGCAGGTTGTGCGACGCCAGTTCCGCCTGAAGACGTTTCAGACGCAGATGCGTCTTGACTCGCTCCAGCACTTCCTGGTCGTGGAAGGGCTTGGAGACGAAGTCCACGGCGCCGACGCGAAAACCTTCGACCTTGTCTTCGCTGCCCTGTAGCCCACTGATGAAGATGACGGGAATGTCGCGCAGCCGCTCATCTTGCTTCAACCGTCGGCACACTTCCAGGCCAGACATCTCCGGCATGCGAATGTCCAGCAGGATGAGATCGGGCGGACTCGCCTCCGCCGCCTTGATGGCCAGCTTGCCGCTGGTGACCGGCCGGGGCACTAGCCCGCCACGTTCCATGACCGCGGTCAGCAGCCGCAGATTGTCAGCAGAATCGTCCACCATGAGGATCTTGCTGCCTTGCACGTCGTCTTCCACTCGCTGCCTCCTCTCGATGAGTGCAGGAACTCCTTTCTCCTCCGTGCCCACCGGCAGGGTCCCCACGGTAATTCCCGCGTGCATATTACGCTGCGCCGCGACGATGCGCAAGTCCGCTTGCCCTCTCTGTTGCGGCGGATAGCCGTCGGACTTCCGCCGTTCCGCACCCAGGGCATAAACGGAAAAACGATGGCCTTTCTTCTCGGCCCTGGCTGCCGCCCTTCTCGGCCCGCGAAACTCCTCAGGAATTCCCGCTCGCGAATTGCCTGCGTGAGTTGGCACGAGCCTTGCTATTGCAGAGAGCATGCACCCGACTATTGCTCCCGTGTGCGCGGAGAGTACAACGCCCGCCCAAGCGACTCGATCCGCCCCGGCCGGCTCCCGCGTTCTCATTGTCGACGATGACGAGCTGCAGTTGCGGGCCTATGCGCGCGCCCTCCGTGCCGTGGGACTCACGGTCGATCGTGCCGAGGACGGCGAGAAGGCAGTGAATCTTCTCCTGGCCAATCCCTACGACGCTGTTGTTTCTGACATCAACCTGCCATGCGTGGACGGAGTGGGCGTATTGCAGGCTGCGCAGAAGCGCGATCCCGACATGCCGGTAGTTCTCATCACTGGCACTCCCCGTCTCGACACGGCGATCGCAGCCGTGGAACACTCGGCCTTCCGCTATCTGCTCAAACCCTTGTCCATGGTGCAACTACAAGACACAGTCATCGATTCAGTCCGGATGCACCGTATCGCAATCCTCCGCCGCATAGCGATCGATCTAGCGAGTGCACAGTGGAGCCCAGCGGAGGACCGCAGCAGCCTCGGGGAGCTTTTCGACTGCGCCCTGCAATCCATCTGGATGGCCTACCAGCCGATCTTCTCGTGCAAGGAAAGGCGAATTTTCGCCTACGAGGCCCTGCTGCGCACCAGCGAGCCAACCATGGCCGCCCCCGGCGTNNGCCGAACTCACCCGCACGATTCATCTTCGTCAATCTGCACAGCGGCGATCTGCTTGATGAACACCTCTTCGACCCTGGCTCGGCACTCTCGCAAGTGGCGGATCGCGTGGTCTTCGAGGTGACCGAACGGGCCTCCCTCGCGTCGGTCCCAGACGTTCTGGCTCGGGTAGATCGACTACGGAAACTGGGATTCCGCATCGCACTCGACGACATGGGGGCCGGCTATGCTGGGCTTGCCAGTTTCACCACCTTGCGACCCA
>PMJE01000100.1 GCA_003157315.1 Myxococcales bacterium
CAGCCGGGCGATGGTTGCGGCCAACTGTTCCGGTGCCGGACCGTTCGGGCGAAACAGGTCGAGCTGGGTGGAACGGATACGGGTGGGGCGGATGAGGATGCTCATGCCCACCACGCCGGCGTCTGGCGGCCGTCGTTCTAGATCCAGACGGACGAGTTGCAGCAGGATGCTTGCCTCGCGCGTGGGGCTGGGCAAGGCGATCTCCCGCACGGCAAAGCCACGCGGAGCGAGGCTTAGCCGCAGGGTCAACCCGGCGCAGGCTAGACTTCGGCAGGCAAGTCGTTGCAGCGCCCGGTCGAGCAATCCGCGCAACAAGAAGGAAAGTGGCTCCAACGACTCGATCGTGTAATCCACCTCGGTGCCTTCCTCGATGGCATCCGCAGGCGGCTGCGGCAGAAAGGGCTCAGCATCCATCCCGTTCGCGAGTTGATGAAAGTGTGCTCCCTTTGCCCCCAGGCGCAGCATCACCTCTGGTCCCGGCAGGCTCGCCAGCTCACCCACGGTCTTGATGCCCCAATGCTGCAGGACTTGCCGCGTTTCTTCATCCAGGTCGAGCACAGTGAGGGGCAATCCCGCCAACCTGGCTTTCGCTGCCCCTGCCGTTCCAGGAAGAATGACGATCTCGCCGGCCCGTGTACCCACGCGTGCCAGGCCCTTGGACGAAGCAATGGCTACCCGCACCGCCAATCCGAGCTGGGTCGCCTGGGCTCTAGTGGCTTGGGCCACGGCCTGCTCGCTCGGGTAAAGCGATCCGAGATCACCCACCTGAAAGAAAACCCGCCCCGACTCTGCCTCAATACGGGGGGCGAAACTCAACCCAAGATCTTGTAATGCCGCCTGGGCGGCATCCACATCGGCCTGGCGCGCCCGCATCACCCGCAGCAAAGGCACTATCGCGCGCGCCTGGGTCACGGTCATGCCCAGGCATGCTCCTGCCAAGCGCGCGGTCCGGGTCAACCCGAGCAAGAGAGCGCGCCCACCCGGCCCGGCTGCGAGCGCGATGGGTGCCTCGCGTTCGTGTGGTTCGGTGAGGCCGCGCAGCACGGACTGTAAAGCGATCTGCGGAGCATGAGCACAAGCGATGCGCACAGGTGACCACCGTCCTTCATGTCCACTCGCCGCTGGCGCTCGCGCGCAAAGGTTCTTGGAAAAACAATGAGCAGTGTGCGGCTTGCTCGGTTGATCGGCGTCCGTGTTCCAAAAAGACCGAGCTCACCAAGGCCGTGACCAGCGGAGGATGTGAAACGGCGCCTGTCAAGGTGTGGTCATCAATGCCAAGTCGCGGGCGAAATCGTGCGCAGGCCTGCCGTCCGAAATCGACGTTCTTCTGCTGCAAATGCACCGATGTGGCTGAAAACGATCCTGCGAGCGGACAACCAGCAGCGAGCAAGACCGCGGTTCCCTGTCGCTGCGCGACCTGGCGCAAGCGGATCCATGCCGTTGGGGGCAGGTGCGGCAGCAAGTCGCCCAGATCCAACGCCACCAACGCGAATCCCCCTGCCGACACCAGCAGCTCGGTTGATTTGAGCGTCTGGCTCTGACTCGCGCACACCCACAACAGTTGTCGCAACGGAATGCCGGCTTGTTCCGCACGTCGCGCATCGAGAGCCGATTCCGCATCCACCAACGCCGCTGCCGCGCCCTTTTGCAGCACCGCTCCCAGCGAGGCATAAAGCACCGAGGTGCGTCCCGACGATCGCGGCCCGTAGACTTCGCTCAGTGCACCGCGCGGCCAACCGCCGCCCAGCATTTCGTTTAGCGCGGGCCACGGGGTAGGCAGATACTCGCGTTTTGCTTCCAGCCGTCGTGCTGGAATTAGGAACGAAGAAAGCTGCGCAAGCGCCGGGACGGACACACATTCAAGCGTAACTGAACATGTGTTCAGGTCAAGCTCAAAATCCACATTCGCAGGGAAGCCTCACTGCCACAACGGGTGAGGTGATTCATCTCGTCAGCCGCCCGCCGTCGAGAACGCAGAGGGGATAGGGGTTCAGAACCCAATCGCCGCTCGCATGCTGTCGCCCGTGCCGCTCTTTCGTGCCCGGCCACCCGCGATCGCAGCGCTGGGCTGATCGGCTGAACTCAGCTAGAGTCGCAGAAGACAGTTGGACGGACACGAAGCGTGTGACATGAGCCAATCTCGACCGACCAGTGGAAGAATAGAAGCCGCCGACATCGACGCCGCGCGCTCGCGATGGTTGGTCGCGAGTGAGAACGCATCAAAGATTGCGGCCTCTTTGTTCCAGGAGGGCAGTGGGTACGGAGACCCTGACGCGCGCGAAGCCGACGTGCACCGCCTCCAGTCCGCAAGGGATGAGGCCGAGCGGCTACTACACGAGTACAACGATCTTGATAGGCGACAGATTCAGTCCGAGATGATCCATCTGCAACGCTCCAGCGATTCGCCACCTGGGCTTCGTTTTCTGTCGCGGCAGTGGTCGGCATCGCAACTGTCGTCAACATCGTGGTCGCCTTGCTCAAGTAAGGAAGCCTGCATCGCTGTCCACAGGTTCCGGGCCTTCCTGTTCACCTTTACCAGCCGGCCGACAAGCCGGAGCGGATGGCGCAGCCGCGCCGAGAACCGCACCG
>PMJE01000487.1 GCA_003157315.1 Myxococcales bacterium
CTCGGGCAGGGTTTGATCCCGAAAGGCCGCCATGGCCACCCTGTACCAGGGGCGCTGCCGACCATCGTAGCCGGACAGGGACAGATCCCATTTCTGCACGAGCTGTCGTCCGGCGTCCTCCCACAGGGCCCAGCGACTAGTTTCACCCCATTCGGCAGGCCGAAAATCCCGGGTGAGGAATTGCAGGCGGCCAGGGTCGGGCGAAGGCAGCCGGTCCGACACGGATCTGAGGAGCGCGGACCGGCGGACCGCTTCGCTGTAGCGTTCCACGAGAAAATGCGCGCCCTTCTGATCGGCGAGCATCATCGAATCGACCTTGGGCAGCGAGAAAAGACCCGGCATCAGCAGTTCTCGGCGCGCTTCCCCGTCTTTGGCCGAGTACCGTCCCTGCCGGATCGCTGCATAGTCCTCGATCATCTTTTGCCGGATTGGATCGAACAGATCGTGTAGCCGGACCTGCGCATCTCGCCCCAACGCGAACATGAGGGAGCCGGCCACGTCGCGCGCAATTTGGGACGTGCCGAGAAGCGACGCTGTCAACAAGCTGCCCAAAACCAACAACGCGACGAGCGCGAAGGCAAACAGCAACCCTCCGCGAATGCTGACGACCCAGCGGGGCGGCCTTTGCTCAGGCGGACTGTTCGCCATCGACGTGGTCATGCCCCGCCTTGCGAATCGGAGCCCTCCCCAATCGGCAACCGGATCGTGAACGTGGTCCCTTTGCCAACCTCGGTCTCGAAGGTCAGGGAGCCGTGATGCTTGGTTACGACAATAGAGCGAGCGATGGCCAGGCCTTGGCCGCTGCCCCTGCCCACCCCTTTGGTGGTGAAGAAGGGGTCGAAGATGCGATGGCGGATTGCTTCTGGAATCCCTGACCCTGTGTCAGCGATGTCGACACGCACCACGTCGCCTTCTCGCAACGTCCTGATGTGAATCTTGCCCTTGCTCCCGCTCTGGCCCACCACATCCCCGATGGCGTGGGCCGCGTTGACAACGAGGTTCAAGAAGACCTGGTTCAAGGCGCCTACATGGCAGAGCACGGGCGGCAGGTCGCCGGACTCGGTAGTGACGTCAGCCACGTACTTGTATTCGTTCCTGGCGATGTTGAGCGTGGTCTGCAGAGCCTGGTTCAGGTCAGCGGGGGCTTTTTCCTTTTGATCGGGGTGCGCGAACTCCTTCATCGCGCGTACGATAGTAGTGATACGCGAGATGCCGTCCTGGCAGCTTTCGAAGCTGCCAGGCACATTCGCGTCGAGGTAGGGAAGGTCGATCTCCTCCTCTATCGCCCGGATCTCGCTGAGCAGCGCCTCTTGCCCACCGTCTGTCGCAAGGATTTCCACGGCGCGCTGGTACCGAGCGACCAGCCGCTGATAGCCTTCGAATGCCCCCTTCAGGAAGTGGACGCCGTCACCCACGTACTGGGTCGGCGTGTTGATCTCATGGGCGATGCCCGCAGCGAGCTGACCGACCGCCTCGAGCTTGCGCGCGTGTCCCAGCTCGATCTCGAACTGCTTCTGCTCGGAAATGTCCCTGACCGTCGACTGCAGAAAGGGCTTCCCGCCCCCCTCCATGCGGGTCAGAAGCACGGTGGCAGGAAACTCCTGGCCGTCAACCCGCTTGTGAGTCCATTCAAAATAGGCGGAGCCTTCGCGCATCGCCGTGCCAATCATCTCTAGAGCCGCGTCGCCGGATGCGCGTCCGTCTGGCTGTTTCTCGGGCGACAGATCATGGGGCGCGTAGGAAGTGAATTCCGCAACACCGGCGGCTTTGAACATGTCCAGGGTGGCCGGATTGGCGTCGGTGAACCGCCAGGTTGGCGGCTCCAGCGTCATGATGGCGTCACGAGAGGAATCGAAGAGACAGCGAAACTTCTCCTCGCTCTCCCGCAAGGCCACCTCGGCGCGCTTGGCCTCGGTGATGTCCTCGAACGCCGACACAAAGTAGTCGATGCGGCCGGTCTCATCTCGGACCGGCGCCACGGCAAGTTTGATCCAGACGATGGCCCCGTCTTTGCGGAAATAGCGTTTGTGCCTCAAATGGCTGGCCAGCTCGCCTGAGCGCATGGCGCGGCTCGCTTCCAGGTCAGCCGCCAGATCGTCAGGATGCGTGAGATCCTGAAACCGTAGCCTGAGTAGCTCGTCGGCCGTGTACCCGACGATTTCGCAGAGGCGACGGTTTACTCGAAGCATCTGCCCGTCGGCGTCAACCATCGCCATGCCGACGGCGGCCTGCTCGAACATCGCCTGGAAGCATCGCTCGCTCTGGCTCAGATGCTCGCGCACCTGCTGTTGCTGGATCATTAGATCCACATGCAGCCGTCTCAGGAGCAAGTGGGTCTTGATCCGTTCCAGCACCTCCTGCTCCTCGAAGGGCTTGCAGACGTAGTCGACGCCGCCGGCCCGGAATCCCTCGACCTTGTTGTCGGCACCCTCGAGCGCGCTGATGAAGATGACGGGAATATCGCGCAGTCGGCGGTCCTGCTTGAAGCGTCGGCAAACCTCCAGGCCGGACATCTCTGGCATGACGACATCCAGAAGCACGAGATCAGGAGGGTCCGCACCTGCCGCTTCGAGGGCCAGCCTGCCGCTGGTGACCGGTCGGGGCACCAGGCCGCCCCGTTTCAGAATCGCGCCCAAGAGTCGTAAACTCTCGGGGGTATCGTCCACAACAAGGACGCGGTTGCCTTCTACATCATGTGCCACTCTGCTTCTCCTTCGCTTGGCCGACCGCGGTGCTTGGCGCTGACCACTCCCCATCAATCGGCAGCCGGATGGTGAACGTGGTCCCTTTGCCCACCTCGCTTTCGAATGTCAGGGAGCCGCGATGCTTGGACACGACGATGTCGCGAACGATGGCCAGGCCCTGGCCCGTGCCCTTGCCGACTTCTTTGGTGGTGAAGAATGGCTCGAAGATGCGCNNGTGAAGAAGGGCTCGAAGATCCGATGGCGGATCGCTTCGGGAATCCCTGACCCTGTGTCAGCAATATCGACACGTACCATATCGCCTGCGCTCGAGGTCGTGATTCGAATATTGCCCTTGCTCCCTCCCCCCTTGCCCACCACATCCCCTATCGCGTGGGCGGCATTGACGATGAGATTGAGGAACACCTGGTTCAGGTCGCTCACATGGCAGAGCACGAGTGGCAGGTCGCCGAACTCGGTCGTG
>PMJE01000099.1 GCA_003157315.1 Myxococcales bacterium
CGGGCACTTGGTGATGCAGATGCCACAGCCGGTGCACTTGGCGTTGTCCACGCAGGTGGCCTTGCGTCGCACCTTGACCTTGAACTGGCCCACGCTGCCGCGCACTTCTTCTACCTCGTGATATGTCAGCAGCTCGATGTTGGGGTGCTGGGCCACCTGGACCATCTTGGGGGTCAAGATGCAAGCCGAGCAGTCCAGGGTGGGGAAGGTCTTGTCCAGCTCGGCCATGTGGCCGCCGATCGACTGGTTGCGCTCGACCAGGTGAACCTGGTAGCCCGCCTCCGCGATGTCGAGCGCCGCCTGGATTCCGGCGATGCCACCCCCGATGACGAGCGTGCTGGGCTTGACCTTGGCGCGTCCCGGCTGCAGCGGCCGCATCCAGAGCGCGCGTCGGACGGTGGCGCGCACGATAGCGATGGCCTTGGCGGTGGCCTGCTCGCGATCCTTGGTCACCCACGAGCACTGCTCGCGGATGTTGGCCATCAGCATGAGGAAGGGATTGAGCCCGGCCTGGGCGCAGGCGCGGCGGAAGGTGGGCTCGTGCATGCGCGGCGAGCACGCGGCCACCACCACGCGGTTCAAGCCGAAGTCTTTGATGTCTTTCTTGATCTGCTCCTGCCCGGGGTCCGAGCACATAAACTTGTACTCGCGCGAAACCACCACACCGGCCTCGCCCGCCATCTCCTTGGCCAGCTTCTCGACGTCCACCGTGCCGGCGATGTTGGTGCCACAGTGACAGACGTAGACGCCGACTGCGGGCTGGCCGTCTTTGCTCATCGCTTTGCTCATCGTCCACCCCCAGTCGCGTGGGGAGCCGGCGAGCTTTGCTCGCCGCGTACCATCGCGGGAGGGTTTGGGGACCCTTCCAGGGTCCCCATGTCAATCGACCGCGCGAGCAGCTCGCCCAGATCGACCACCTCGAGCGAATCCTGCTTGCCCACCGTGCCCAGGCTGTCGGTCAGCATGAGCACGCAGTACGGACAGGCGGTGGCCAGCGACTGCGCCCCTTGCGCGCAGGCATCGTTGATCCTCTGTACGCTGAAGCGTTCGGCCACGGGAGTGTCGGACCACATGCGGCCGCCACCGCCGCCACAGCACAGGCTGTCTTCGTGGTGGCGCGACAGTTCGACCAGTTCAACGCCGGGAATCGCTTTGAGCACCTCGCGGGGTGCATCGTAGATCCCATTGTGCCGGCCGAGGTAGCAGGGATCGTGGTAGGCCACGCGCGCCTTGACTGGCTTTTCCGGCTTGAGCCGCCCGTCGCGAATCAGGTCACGCAGCAACTCCGCCACGTGGATGACGGTCACGCCTTTCAGTCCTTCGTAGTTTTTCTTGAAGTTCTCCAGACAGTGGGGCGAGGTCACGACGATCTTCTTGGGCGCGAGGCCGCGAATCTGTTGGGTGTTCTCGTCGCGCAGCGACTCGTAGACGTCCTTGCGGCCACCCTTGTGCGCGGGATCGCCGCAACATTTTTCGTCGTTGCCCAGGCTGCCCCACTTCACACCCGCCTTCTCCAGTAGGCGCACCAAGGTTCGCTGCGCCTTGAGGTTGCGCGGATCGTAGGCATGCGTGCAGCAGGTGTAGAGCAGGATCTCGCTCTCCTCAGTGTGCGGCCGCAGCCCCACTTCCGAGGCCCAAGCCGATCGCTTGTCCGGGTCGCCGGCCCAGGGGTTGCCATTGCCGGCCAAGCCCGACAGGGCCGATTGCAGAAGCGGCGGCAGCGTCCCGGCCTCGCCCATGATGTTGCGAATGCTGCGCACGATGTCGATGGTCTTCACACCGCGCGGACAGCGCTCCAGGCACATTCCGCAGGTGGTGCAGTTCCACAGATCCTCGCCCTCGTAGCCCTCAATGCCGAACTGGGCCAGCCGAATCAGATTGCGCAGACGGAAATCACGAAAGTCGCCCCAGGGACAGACCGAGGAGCAGGTGCCGCACTGGTAACAGTCGTCAAGTGCCTGACCGCCGTTCTCGACGATCATGTCCACGACTTCCATGAAGGGTGCGGTTGATTTCATGCCGGCAACACTTTCGAAAGCGGTTCAAGGCGAAAGACGCAGAGCCTCGCCGCCGCGCGACCTTCGCGTGACGATCTTCGGCACCACGCTCCGCGAACGCCCCCGCGTGACGCAAAATCTCTGGGGACAGTCAGGGTGGGAAGGCGGAGAGCAAGAAAACACATGCAACCTAACGTTCGGAATATAGCATCGTGAAACTGAGAAACTAGCCAAATGCGGTCCGCTTTCTGACCGTTTCGGAGTTCACAGCTGCATCCTGACGACCAGATCGTGGCATTTAGCGCGTCGTGGTGGCGGGCCAGCCACCCCGGAGGACGACGGGAAACTCCCAACCAAGCGTGGCCGCAAGAAGTTGCTCGTCTCTTGACCATGCTCGTTGCATAATCGGACCTACGTGTACCTCTTTCGACAAGTCGACTACGCCATCCGCTGCCTCGTCTACTTGACTCGCACGCGCGACCGTCTGGCGACCAAGGGCGAGATCGCGAAGGCGACCTCTGCGCCCGACCTGTTTGTCGCCAAGATCTTGCAGCAGCTTGTGCGCGCCGGGGTGGTGGCGTCCACCCGGGGCGTACACGGCGGCTTCGTGCTGGCGCGCAATCCCACCACCCTCTCGCTCCTCGATGTCATCGACATCACCCAGGCCAGGATGGCGCCGCGCCCATGTGTTCTCGATCCGCGCGCCTGCCCGTTGCGCGAAACCTGCCCGGTTCATCCCGTGTGGATGAAGATTCATCGCGCGACCGAGCGCGAACTGCGCAAGGTGACCTTCGCATCGCTGGCGCGCCAAGCGGCGAGATTGCGCGGTCGACGCACGCTGCGCGCGTCTGGGGCGGGCTACTGAACCTTCCGCGTCCCTCGGTCGAGCATGAAGATACACGAATACCAAGCCAAACAATTGCTGAGCCAACACGGTCTACCGGTGCCGCTGGGAATCCCGGTGGTTGGCGCCGCCAGTCTGGACCACGCCATCCAAGAAGTGATCGGCGCAAGCAAGAGTCAGACGGTGGTGGTCAAGGCCCAGAT
>PMJE01000364.1 GCA_003157315.1 Myxococcales bacterium
GACCACGGAGACCTCATCGACCTCGTCGCTTTCTGTCGCTTCTGCGGCCGGCGGTGCCGGCCAGAGGCTGGTGGGAATGCCCAACTCCTCCTGCAGAAAATCAGCCAGTCCCTGCAAGCGCGATCCACCGCCGGCCAGCAGGATGGACTCCACCGGGGTCTTGTTCTGGGCGCGGAAGCTGGCCAGGGTCTGGCGCAGGTCACGCAAGAACGGCGCAAGCGCATCCCTGCACACCGGTCCGAGCTGGCGTTGCGCGGCGGTCCCCGGCGGTTGCGCTCGGCTGGGCACGAACCCATAGGTGTGTTTGGCCTGCTCGGCCTGCGCAAAGGTCCACTTGTCTCGCGAGGCTTGCACTAGGGCGAGGGTCAACTCCTCGCCCGCGTGGTTACTGGTTCGGCCGAACATCGCCTCGTTGCCGCGCAGGAAGCAAAGCTGGCTGTGTCGATGGCCGAGGTCGACAAACAGGCGGCAGCCGGCCGGCGTTGTTTCGGCGGGCTCTTCGGCCAGCAGGGCTTGATAGATGACCGGGGTGACGTACAGCGTGCGCGGGTCCACTCCGGATTGCTTGAGCGAGGCGAGAAAGGCCGCAATCTCATCGGTGCGCGCTGCGATTGCCAGGGCACGCGAGCCGGCAGCTTCGCTCCCATCTGTGCTGGCCGCCGACAGGATGACGTGATCCATGACGACCTCCGACAGGTCGTGCATGATTTGACCTTCTAGTTCGTAGCCCACCACCTGCTCGACCTTGCGCGCATCGGAGAAAGGCAGGTCAAGTACACGCAAGGCGAGCATCTCACCGGGCAGCGCCACGTGAATGGTCGATCCGGAGGGCAGACGCGCCAAACCCGCGCGCAGCGCCTCGGCCTGTCGTTCAGCCAAAGGAGCCTCGCCGGGCGGCACGGGCTCCTCGAAGGCGGAGTTGACGCGCACACGGCGGAATCCCACGTCAAGAACCGCGAACTTGACCGACCGAGATCCCAGGTCGATTCCGGTGATAGTGTGAGCCATAACTCTCTTGCCTCGCTCCTACTCTTCTCGCCAGTACTGAATCACGCCCGCGGCCCGCTCGGACTCGACGTTGTTGGTGACGGGGTTGGCCGGCACGCGCGCGCTGTCCAAGATGACGATGATTCTCTTCTTGACCCTTCCTGACTCGCCGGTGGCCACCACCCGGTACACGCGCGGCGCGTCCACGTACGCCACCGCTTCGAGTTGCTTTTTGGTGATGGTAATCCCGGTCAGGGTCTGCATGAGTTGGTAGCGCGGATCATCGCGGGCGATAGAACCGGCGGGATTGGACAGCACGGCCACCAGGGTGTTCAGTGAGTCGAACCCGACCGCCTGGCTGCGTTCGCACAGAATGCTGGCCAGGGGATACAGGCGGTTGTCATCGAGGATGCTGAGGTCAGTGGGTGGCTTGCTGGGGTCGGGGAAGAGCGCTGCGCGCACCAGACCCACGATGAGCGGCGTACAATCGCCTTTGACCGAAGCCAGGTTGACTTTGCACTCCTGTTTGCCGGCATAGACGGTGAAATTCGATGCAAAGGCCTCGGCGTAGTCAGGGTCCATGCCGCGAACCAAATTGGTCTCTTCGACCGTGTCGTAGTAGTCGTTGTGAGCCTTGTAGGGATCCTCGCGTTGGTCGTAGCGGTAGTCTTCCGGCCCCGCCGCATTGGCGTCGATGGCGAATGCCTGCTCGTCGGCATCGGCCCAGTCGATGAGGGCGCGCGCCAGATCAACGCGGTCGACGAACTGGCCTTCGGCGTTGCGCTGTTCGAACAGCCAATTGTAGCGGGGCGAGGCCATCAGGGCCTGCAAAAGACGGAACACCGTGATCTGTTTTGAACGGTCGGGAGTCATGCCGCCGCCGCAGTTGATGTTGATCTTGCCGTCCTCGTTGGTGATTGCTGCGTCCATGTGCCCCGCGGGAATGCCCAGCCCGGTGGCCATTGTAGGATCAACCCCAATCAGCCCGGCCAGAAGAGATGTCTCCATCTTGGAACCGGCAAAGAAGCCCAGGATCGGCGTGGCATAGTCGGTCACGCGCAGGCTGATGCCGAGGTCCTGGCCCGTCTGATCAGCAAGCATCTTCTGCGCCGTCTGCATGATGGGCTCGACGAAGCGGAGTTGAATCTTGATGAGCAGGCGCGACAATGACAGCGCGGAACGGGCCAGATAGTGCGCGCGCACCTCGTCGCGCGCATTGGCTGCCTGGGCTGAGTCCACCGTCGTCCCGTAGGTGAACTGAGACACTAGGGCAATCAGCAGGGAAAGCGACGCAATGGTGATGAGAAAGGCCACACCGCTTTGCCGGTCGCGGGCGCGGCCTGCGCGGAAGCGCGCGACCAGCGTTCCGCGCCACCCTGCCGGGGGTGCTGTGGACAAGCCTTGCTTGAGTGCATCCATGGCGTGTCCTCACTGCGGAGTCGGGCGATAGCCGACCCGCTCAGTAACCTGTAGGCGTGCGGTGCTGGTGAAGGTCGCGGCCTGGCCGCGCTCATCAATGACGGTCAGGGAAATACGCACCTGCGTGGGCAGGTATTGCAGGCCATCCGCCCCCATGGTGTTCCATTCCTCTTTCCACTCCTTCTTCTTGTAGTCGTAGTAGCTGAACTTCACGCTGGCCACTGCCGGGCACAGCACGTAGGTTTCGCCGGAAATCTTTGTGGGGTCCTTGGTTTCCAGACGCCGGGTTTCCCGGCGCATCAGGTTGGTGACCATGCGGTCTTCAGGATCGGGCTCGGAGAAGTAGCTGACCACCGCGGTGTCGGCCTCGGGTCGATCCGCGCGCATCCGCTGGTGGCCGAACCATGAGAAGCGCAACTCATCGAGGTCAGCGTGGCTCGTGCCCACGAACATGGTGCGTTTTTCCTCCACACCAGGCTTCTCCGCTTCCGAGAGGAAGGCCATTTCCACTTCACGGGTCATGCGCATGAGCGCCACGCGGATGGTGTGGGTCCGTTCTTGCGCGTCCTCCATGCGCTTCTTCACCCGCGCGGTCTGGCTGAAGGAGCCCCACATGAGTGCGGTCACGAAGGTCATGATGGCGAGCGCCAGCATCACCTCGATCAGGGTGAGGCCGCTGGATGGGCTCCGCGGTGGTCGTGCCAGCCTTGGCCGCCTCATGGGGACCCCTTGGAAGCCGAGGTTGCGCCCGGCGTTCCGGTCGAGCCCCCGGGCAGCGTCTTGGGGCTCGTCGACGTCGACGTCGCAGTGGAGGTCGAGCCCCCCTGCAGTGCCATGTCGAGCTTCGATGGGTCGCTGAGGAAGGTCACCACCGCGAATACCTGTTCCGGCAGTCCGGGCTCGTTCCACTTGACCTTGACCGTCAGGCGACGGACGGACTCTTCCAGTCCGACGCGGATCGGTTCC
>PMJE01000299.1 GCA_003157315.1 Myxococcales bacterium
GGCGACGGTGACGGCGAGCCAGTCATACAATACGACGGGAACGTCGACGGCAAGCCAATCATATAACACGACGGGGACGGTGACGGCGAGTCAGACCTACAACGCGACAGGGACGGCGACGGGAAGTCAGTCCTACAACGGGACGGCAACGCAGACCGCGACAGCCACGGGCTGGTCGACCGGGAACGTTAGTGTGTCGGCGACTGCGACGGGAACCGTCACCGAGACGGCGATTTCGACCGCTGTCGTAACTTCCTCTGCGTCCACCACATATACCCAGACGCTGACCAACACACAGACCCTGACCGGCACGGTGACGACAACCTCAGTCCTGCAGCCGGTGCCCGACACCGGTAATTGTACGCCGTCGAGCTGCCTGGGGACCAACTCCTACTGCTACCTGAACAGCACCGTTCCGTGCAATTCTGATGGCACATGCGCGAGCCTGGCCCCAGGCGACTTCTGCCGCTACCTGAACCTCAACGATGGCACCGGCCGCCTCACTGGCGACTTCTGCGCCGACAATGCCCACGGCAAGAAGACTTGTCGCTACCGCAAGACGAGTTCGAGCTGCAGTAGCGATTCCGACTGCGACAATGGGGTTGGGGACTACTGCGTGGCCGGGACCCCGGCCATGATGTGCCAGAATACCGGCCTGTGGTGCACCGACTCCGGCCTGGGGTGCAGTAGTACCGGCGACGCCTGTGTCCCTGCCACCTCGCGCGCAATGATGGTCAAGAACGCCGTGCGCCGGATTATGCTCGAGCACGCGTATGATGATTCGGCAGTGGTGAAGATGGGGCACATGCACACCTTCCAGGCCGACCGGAAAGGGAATAGCGCGAATCTGTTCCCCTATGTGAAACTAGACACGTCCTACGCCACGTCGACTCGCACTGAGGTGAAGTTCGTGCCCAGAAGTGAGTTGTTGAAGGGCAAGACCGGGCCTTGCTTCTCCGAAAGCACGGGACCAAGCAGCACCTGCGCGATCGACTACGGCGGCGCGGGCGCGACCAGCACTCCGGCGGTGACCTACTCTCTCTCGCAGGGCGACAGTGGATACGACAGCCGCTACGTGGTGCCTTCGGGCGATGGCAAGAACTACGCTAGGGAAGATTGCGCTTGGAACACGTGCAAGATGCTGTATCCGTTCAGCAGCGGGAATGGTTTGTACGAAGGCAGCTACTACTCGTTCAGCTACACCTGGGGCAAGCCGGTAGGACCAGGCAGCGATCCGAACAATCCGGTGCTAGGCAGCGTCTACAACCCACAGTATCTCACCGCCTATCAGGGCAAGTCGTACGTCAATAATGGCATCTGGTATCTGATGGACGCTGAGCGCAGCGAGAAGGTGAACGAGAACAAGTACGGCGCCAACGAGTTCACTGGTTCCACGTGGAGCCAAGGCTCCTTCCCCACAGGGGACGAGTACCCGCTGCCGCTGGTCGGAGCCAGCGGCGATCCACTGTCATCGGGGGCCACTTGCAACGCATTCAACGGAGCGCAGTGGGATTCCAACGTAGTTCCGATGGTCAATAGTACCAACTTTGGCGGCAAGAGCGTGACACCTACGCAGAAAGCGTTGATGAATGCGGCGCGCTTGGACAAGGCTTCCTGGGGCGGGTTCTACGCCACTGGAAACATCGAGCCTGTCGCGTGCGCATTAAAGAATGACGGTGCCAGCGACAGCCAGCACAGTGTGGATCAGTACATGTCGACGGTGAGGAGCAACGACAGCCCAACCAACGGCAACACCGGTCCGTGCTGGGAGAACCACGTGCTGCTGGTCGTTGATGGCCTGCCCCGCGGCCCCGGCGACGTGGCCTTGGGCGGAGTCGACTGTTCAGCGAACGCGTGCGTGTACTCCGCGTCCAACACGACGCTTGCGGGCTGCAACTGCCCGGCGGTGAACAAGGCCCGAGCACTCGCGGCAAGCGGGGTGGACGTGCACGTGATCGCGGCCACCACGGATCTGACCACGCGCAACTGGTATGCAGCGGCTACCCTGAACAACATTGCCCGGGCGGGCAGCATCAGAACCAGCTTCATCAATATCCCGCGCTATGCCGCCAGCGAGGACGAACTGTACTACTGGCTGAACTATGAGATGAAGGAAGCCCTGCGGATCACGGTGGCCACCACACCGGCCTCGGCAGCCAGCGGGTCGCAGACCATGCAGGGTACCACGGTCGGGAACATGCTCTTTCAAACCACGGTTGAGCTGCCCGAATGGAGGGGCAACCTGGTCGCCTTCAACATTGGGACAGCGACCACCACGGGCACGGCCACCAGCACGACCTACACCACTCAGCTAGCCTGGGATGCCGCGACCGTGAACACCTTCACAGTGCGGCCCGGTTTCCCGCCCGGCACAGACCAGCAGCAGGCGTGGAAGCATCGAAATGTCTTGTTCTCAGACGCTTCGGGAAATGTTTACCAGATCGTCGTGGGCGACGACGGGAAGATGGCTGATTCCAGCGTCAAGTCCAAGCTGCTGGGTCTCGGGATGGGCGGAACCCCGGACGAGACCGAGCGAATCGTGCAATGGATGCTAGGCGCGATCGATCCGAGCGACACCATCGACTACAAGCCGCTTAACCCAGCCGTGATGGGCAGCGTGGTCAACTCGATGCCCATCGACGTGGGCCCGCCTGGACCAAGCGGCATGCCTGGCGGCAACCACTTCTGGCACACCTACGCCAACCGGCCCGAGATGGTCTACCTGGGCGCAGATGATGGCATGCTGCACGCCTTCTATGCGGCGAGCGGGCAGGAGGCATTCGCCTTCATCCCGGCGGACATGGTTCCGATCATCGCCAAGCTCTACGCCCAAGGCGGCCAGCGCTACAGCCCGAACGACCACGTCTACGGTCTGGCCGGATCGCCCAAGGTGAAGAACGTATGCGTCGCCAACTGCTCGGTAACCACTTGCACCGACGATCCAAACGTTGACTATCCCGACTCTTGTCCGCAGTGGAAGACGATCCTGGTCATGGGGGTGGGGCTGGGCGGCAATAGTCCCTTCGTTCTCGACATCACCGATCCCGTCGAGTCGGGCACGTTGAATCTGGACAGCAGTTCGTTGCTGTGGCACGCGGGCTACAAGAACGCGGGCGGCATCACCACCTCCAAGTTGGGCGCAACCATTTCTGTGCCCGCCTTCGCGTACAACCGGACCACCGACCAGAGTGACTACCGCGTGCTTATGGCGTCGGGCAATCCCGCTTCGGGCAGCGGTCCCACGCTGTTCAACGTCACCGCGTCGGCCGGTGCTGCAGAGGGAAGTGTGGCGTTAAGCGGGTCCTGCTCGGGACAGGAATTCGCGGTGGTCGCCGATGTGGCGGTGGCGCGCGACAACTACGGGACCAGCCCCGACCAGAACCTGCTCGCCACTTATGTGGCGGACACAGCGGGCACGATGCATCAGTACTTTGGACCGTCGTTGACCAGCGCCGGGACGCCCATGACCCTCGGGTGTCAGCAACCGCTGCACTTCTCGCCTGCGGTGGTGCAGCTCAACCGCAACAACTCGCACAGCAACGACAACACTGTCTTCCTCGCGCAGGTGACCAACTCCATCCTCGACCCTAATACCGTCGGCTCCGCAACGCCCTCCGAGCTGGTGGTGGCAAAGCTGGCGGCGGTCGGCAGCCCAGCTCCGCAGCCTACCCTCGACACGAAGTTTGGTACCAATGGGCTGATCACGCTTTCGGCGGGTCCGAGTGGGCAACTGTGTGGTGTTACCACTGGCAGCACGGGCTCGGGCTGCGGCACGGGCGGAAGCCTGCTGCCCGCGACGGCGCGGCCCACCGGCACGCCGGTGGCGGTGCTGCGCACCGACGGAACTGGCTTCGAGCTTTTCACCACCTGGTACGATCCGCCCAAGGCGAACTGGGACAACTGTGCGGCAAGCTCGACCAACGGCAACAGCTACATCACGGTGCACCAGTTCCTCTCCGCCGGAACCGGAAGCTGGTCGCAGATCTACGGCATACAGATTCCGCAGCAGTATGTGACGGGCGTGCAGTTCGCGGGCAACACGCTGTTCATCACCTACGGTGACGGTACTGCTCCACAGACGCCACCCGGCTTGGGCAACTTCGGCCAAAGCTTCATCTCGGCGAGCCACTCAATGGGCAGGATGTCAGGCGACCGATACATCAGGACGGCCTGGACCGAACGGCTGGACGGGGAATAGGATGGCGTGCGGGTAGGGAACCTACCCGTGGCGTGGGACAACGTCGGTGAATGGGCGCACGCGCGAGCCACGCGGCCGTTCTTGGTCGTTCTTGGTCGTTGACACCCGCGGGTCAGGACTCGTAGTCTCATGCCTTCAGCCCAGCGGCGAGAAGAAGGAAAGACGATGACCAAGGCGGAACTGATTGGGCGCGTAGCTTCGAAGAAGGATCTTCCGCGTGGCTTGACCAAGAAGAGTGTCGCGCGAATCATCGACGTGGTCTTCACCGAGCTCGGCGACTACTTCATCCGGGCGCGGCCCACCCGAACTGCGTTGCCACGTTTCTCCTATCCGGGTTTCGGCACATTCACCAAGCGGCGTCGTGGTGCGCGCATTGTGCGCAATCCTCGCAACGGCGAGCCGATCGCTCTGCCACCGCATTCCACCATAGTCTTTTCGCCTGGGCAGGAGCTCAAGGGTCTGCTCAACCGCGACACGCGCGCTACTGCAACCCACGCCGCCTTCTCGAACGGCTAGAAGAACCTAGTCTCGCCGTCGGCGCTCTTCGAAGCCGAGCAGCTTGGCGCGTAGCTCGTCGAGCAGGGTTCGCTGCTCGGGCTGGTCAGCCAGGTTTCTCTGCTGGCGCGGATCGCTGGCCAGATCGAAGAGCTCCCAGCGTCGCTCGCTGATCTTGTGGGTGAGCTTCTTGCCGCCCTCGATCACAGTCACCTCGTGTGAGGGAGTCGCGGTGGAGGGCAGCAGCTCGGCGAAGATCGGCCGGTGGGGCAGGGGCTTGCCCTCGACCGCAGGAAGCAGGCTGCGGCCGTGGAAACTGGGCAGGGGTGGGGCGCCCACCAGGTCAACCAGGGTGGGGCCCAAGTCGATGAGCCCGACCTCGTCGTCAACCACCACCGGTTTCTGTCCAGGCACGACGACCAGCAAAGGCACGCGCAGTTGTTCCTCGGTGAGATCCTGGCCGTGAAAGTAACGCTTGTGCTCGCCCCAGGCCTCGCCGTGATCGCCGAACACCACCACCGCTGTGTTGCGGTCCAGTTTGGTTTCTTCGAGAGTCTTGATGATCTTGCCTGCCCACAGGTCAGCGAAGGCGATCTCGTAGTCGTACTTCTCCTCCAGTCCCTGCACGCCCGAAAGCGAGGTGGGGAACTCGGGATGCTCCATGTAGCTGGAATGTGGCTCGAAGAGGTGCGTCCAGAGAACGAAACGCTCGCCAGTTTGCGCGGACTTGTGCAGCCGCGCGATCACGCGCGGGACGATGCGGGGCGAGGCGATGTCCTTGTTGGAATCCGCGATGCTCTTGGCGCCGTCGTCGGACCATTCGGCAAAGCCTTTGGAGATGCCCCGATCGGCGGTGAAGAAGAAGTGCGAAAAGATCCCGATGGGGCGCAGACCAGCGGCCGCCAGCGGCTCGAAGAAACTATGGTTGCTGGGCAAGAGGTTCGAGTAGTTGAGCGACTGCTTCTGCCAAGCGATTTCGGAAGGATAGCGCGAGGTCACCAGCGACGGGAAGGAGCGTGGGGTGTTGGGCGCCTGCGCCCACACATGGGTGAAGCGCGTGCCCCGCTGGGCAAGCGCATCCAGGGTCGGGGTGAGCGAGTGGCCGGGTGGCCTGCGGTAGCCCGCCACGCCCAGGCGATCGGCGCGCAAGGCATCGNNGCGCCGGGAAAGACGTCGGCGCGTGAATCGTCACAATCGCCGCCGCCGAAAAGCGCCGAATATCCGTCGTGGTCGCGATCGGTCAGGTGGCGTGCCAGCTTGAGGGCAAAGCGCAGGCCCCAACTCGTGTCGGTGATGGCGGCCCAGCTGGGTGAGCCTTCCGGGATGTGGCTGCCGAGCGCGAGCAGCACGATCACTGTGACCGCCGCGCCCACGCGCAAGCCGCGGCCAGGCAGGCGCGCGCGCAGTCGCTGGCCCGGTGCAGTTCCGTACCAAAACACGCCGTGGCCAATGGCCAGCAACAGGGCGGCCAGCGCGGACCACAGGGGTCCAAGATCGAGCACACGCCAGTCGGCGCGCGACAGGGCCGCGACAAAGGCGAGCACGCCGGCTGCGGCAAATGCGACCAGCAGCAAGCCTGTAGTTCCCAGGCCGCGCGGCGCGGGAAGATAGCGCGCGCGTCGGGCGACTAGGCGCGCGCAGGCCAAGCCAGCCAGCGCGGCCACCGGACAGAAGGCCAGGGTCAGACCCGCAGTTGCAATCACGGCCAGCCTGCGGCTGGCCATCTCGGCCACGAAAAGTCCGTGGGCTGTCCCGGCGCTTGCCGCCATGAGCAGGGCCGCGGCGGCAAAGCCCAGCACGGCCGCGGCCGTGCGGCCGTCCATGTCGCGGTTTTCGCGAAGCGCGCGCCAGCCACTGGGCAACGTGGCTGCAGCGGTGGCTACCGCCCACCCGACAAAAACGGCCAGGCACAACCCTGCGGTTCCGTAGAGCCCCGCAGCCAGAGCCAAGACTTCCCAGGGCCGGCTGCCGCTGCTGCGCGCGAGTACCAAGCCCGTGTCCAGGATTCCAGCGCCGAGCGTGCCTGCGAAAACAGACGCGCCGCTTGGCCAATGAAAGCGTGGTGAAGGCTGCTCTGACATTCGGCAGCGGAGAGTAGCACTAAGGGAATAGGTTGCTAATCGCGCTGCGATCTTGATTTTTGCCCTGGAGACGGCTACTCCGTGTTCGTGTTCACCCCCATCCGTCTGATCGCGACATCCGCCCCATGGTGGGCGGCGTGTCTATTGCTCGCCAGTGGCTGTGGGCGGCGCGCGCCCGCGCAAGCCGCCACCGCGCGTCCCGAGAACAAGCCGCCGGCGTCCAGCCCGGCCCATCCGCCCGCGGACCTGTCCGGCTATCGCTCGTCGTTCGATCTCGTCGCGAATCGCGTGCACGCGCTGGAACATCGAGGCGGCCGCCTGGTGATCGCGGCAGGTGGCGCCGGGTTTCTCAAGTTCATCGACGGTGGCTGGAAGGGCTCGTGGCTTGCACTGCAGAAGGACGGCGCAACGCCGGTGGCCTACGTGGCCGGGACTTCGGCTGCCTTTTCCTTCCCGGTGGACGCGGATGGAGACGGCGTACTGGCGCCAGGACGATCCGAGGCGCAGTTGACGCTGACCATGCGCTCCCTGGTCCCCAAGCAGCGCCTGTCGGTGTTCGTCAATGAGAAGCCGGTTGCTACTTTGGACGTGGAGCAGTCTCTGCGGTCCTACGACGTAGCTGTTCCTGCCGCGATGTTTGCCGCGGGCGACAACCGCATTCGGCTCACTTTCCGTTCGGCGGGCACCGTCGCCGGGGGCAAGCGTGCTGCTGCCGCCATCGCCGGCATCGAGATCGGCGCGCCCAAGCCAGCGAATCCCACAGAGGCGACCAATCCACCCGCCGTGTCCTCGGAACTTGGTGCGACTGAAGCTGAGCTGGGCGGTGTCCGTCGCCGAGCCCTGGTCGAACCAGAGGCCTCGCGCCTGTCCTTCTATCTGCAGGTGCCTGCGCAGGCCAAGCTCGCCCTGGCTTACGGCTCGCGCGCACCGTCGGCTGCGGTGGCGGTGCGGGTGGCGCGCGATGGTGCAGCCCTGACCACGCTGTTTGAGGGGCCGGCCAGCGGGCGCTGGAGCGAGGGGGCGTGGGACTTGACACCTTTTGCCGGCCAAGCGGTGCGCCTGGATCTGTGCGCGCATGGGGGCGGCGTGGATTGGGCTGAGCCGCGTCTGATGGTGCGGGCCGCAGCGCCGGCCGTGGCAGGTGCGCACAAGTTCGACCACATCTACGTCTGGATGATCGACACCTTTCGCGCCGACAAGATGCACGCATACAACCCCAAGACCAACGTGCTCACGCCCAACTACGACGCCTTTGCCGCCGACGCCACGCGCTTCGCGTGGGCGCAGGTGGCGGGCACCTGGTCGCTGCCATCGCAGGCGTCGATGCTCACCGGCGTGTATCCGCGCGTGCACAAGGCCACCGTGCAGGAGTCGAAGATCTCGCGCGAGGTGCCTTTTGTGGCCGAGCAGTTCAAGAAAGCCGGCTTTCGCACCGCCATGTTTTCCGCCAACGGCTACGTTTCGTCAAAGTGGGGATTTGACCGCGGCTGGGACGAGAACCGCAACCTCATCCGCGAGAATCTGCCCAACAACGCCGAGACACTGTGGGGAATTGCCAAGAAATGGATCGTGCCGGGCAAGGCCAAGCCACAATTCGTGTATCTGGCGGTGATCGAGCCGCATGTCATCTACAACCCACGCAAGGAGTTTCTGCTGAAATACTGGGACAAGCCGTACAACGGCCCGATCAAGCCAGTGCTCACCGGCATCCAGCTCGGCAAGATCAAGCAGGGGACTCTCAAGGTCAACGCTACCGACAAAGCCTACCTCGAAGCCTTGCACAACGCGGAGATCACCCAGAGCGACGCCGCCTTCGCCGCCTTCATCCAAGACCTCAAGACCGCCGGGCTCTACGACAAATCTGTGGTCATCGTGATTTCGGATCACGGCGACGAGTTCTGG
>PMJE01000341.1 GCA_003157315.1 Myxococcales bacterium
ACCCTTCCCGCTCGGTT
Source organism: Myxococcales bacterium (assembly GCA_003157315.1). The sequence goes on from PMJE01000341.1 coordinate 18, forward strand.
CGCCAGATTGGCTAGCTTTTCCCCACAGAGACGCAGAGGCAGAAGAGGTCGCAGAGCCGGAACGAAAGAAGAGGGAAGGGTTAGCTTCTGTTCGGCCCAACCATCTCCTTCTCATCCGAACTCTGCGTTCTCAGTGCGCTCTGTGGGAAAGAGCTTTCTTTCCCCGGCCTAGAATCGCGCCTGCAACTGCGCGGTAACGATGTCGTTGTCCAGCTTGGCGCCTTCCTGTTCCCAGGGGTGCTCGTAGGACAGGGTGAACTTGATGCTCGACGAGGCGTAGAGGAGCGCGGCCACACCCAGCCGGGTCAGCTTGTCCTTGTCGCGGGCCGCAACCGCTGCGGTGGGTTTCGCGGTCACGGTCGTGTCGTAGCACTTGGAATCGACCGTGCTGGAAAGGAGCGGATCGAATTGGTCCAGGCGAAGCGCGACACCCAGGTACGGGCCTATGTTCTGCACGAGTGTGACCATCCAGCCCAGGCTCTGGCTATTGAGGCAGCTATTGGCGAGCGTGCCCGCGTAGTCCAGATTGGTCTTGCGCGCGTAGATCAACTCGCCCTTCACCGCCAGACCACCCACCTCGGGCACGTCGACATAGCCCTGCACGTCCGCGCCCAGACGCGTCTGGGCGTAGTAGGTGTAGGTATCGGGCAAGAGCTTGCCCGCGGTGCTGCTGCCGTCCACCACGTCGAGCGCGCCAAACTTGGTGTCCAGGGTCCGCCCCCACATCCAGGACACGCCACCCACCAGCCAGCCGAAGTCCGCGCCCAAACGCCCCACGACGGTCTTGAACCCGTTGGGGTCGTAGCCGTTTTGGACCACACCAAAGTAGTTCGACGGATCTTTCTGGCCGAAGCTGGCGCCGTTCACCAGGGCTACGTTGAGACGAAGCATTTCGTAGCTGCCCTGTAACCGCAGACCGCGATCGCGGTCGCCCGGGAAAAGGCTCAGGATCATTTGCGAGCGCTCCGGCATCTCGCGGTCCGCATCCGACTGCAGAATCTCGTATCCGAACGGGACCTTGAACTGACCGAGGGTCAGCTTAAGATGAAAGGGCGTCCAGGTGTCGACCAAAGAGGCCTCAGCGTCCTTGAGCGCAAAGCCGTCGTTGTTGTTGGCATCGATCTGCAGGAAGTACTCGGCATTCTTGCCCTCGTACTTGGCCCCGAGATAGGCGTGGCGCACGTAGAAGCGGTTCTCGCTCTTGGGCCTGAGCGTGCCGTCCACCGCATCCTGGTGGTACTCATAGCGACCCTGGATGAAGCCGCTGATCTTGAGCTTCTTGAGACCATCAACGCTCGTTTGCATGGCTCCCACCGTCTCTTCGGTGCCCGCCAGCTTGCTCTCGACCGCGCCCAACCGCTCGTCGATGGCTGGCGCGACTGGCGCGGCGGCCTCGGGCGCTGGCGTGGGAGCAGCCGGCGCAGCGGCCTCGATCGGGGACAGCGACTCGCTGACCGCGGGGGCCTGGCTACCGGATCCTGCCGTCTCTTGCGCAATGACCGCCGGCGCAGTCAGCAACGAAATTGCCAACAAGGTGCTCTGGATTTGCCTTCTCTTCATTGTTTTCAATCTCCTTGCGCGCAGGCTAGGGGCCCTATGTGACGACCCTGTGACAGCCGAGAAACTTCTCGGCAAACGGCCGCCGACCATTGCGTTTCTGACCTGACGCTTCAGATCCGCCGGGAACGTGGTAGCCTTCCGGGTTAGCCCGAAAGCAGCGGAACCCACCGGCAAGAACAGAGCCCCCCATGAAGCGCAGCGGAAGTGCAAGCGACCCGCTCTGGTACAAGGACGCCATCATCTATGAGCTGCCGGTCAAGGCGTTCTTCGACAGCAACCAGGACGGGATAGGCNNCTTCCCTTCGCCCCTGCGCGACGATGGCTACGATATCTCCGACTATTGCAACGTGCATTCCGCCTACGGGACGCTGGAGGATTTTCGCGCCTTCCTCGACGCCGCCCATGGCCGCGACATGCAGGTGATGATCGAGCTGGTGGTCAACCACACTTCCGACCAGCACCCCTGGTTTCAGGCGGCGCGCCAGGCCCCGCCGGGTTCGCCCGAACGCAACCGCTACGTGTGGAGCGACGACGACCACAAGCTCGGTGGGGCACGCATCATCTTTACTGACACGGAGAAATCCAACTGGACCTGGGATCCGGTGGCCAAGGCCTATTTCTGGCACCGCTTCTTCTCGCACCAGCCCGACCTCAACTTCGACAACCCCGAGGTTCTGCGCGAGGTGCTGGATGCCATGCGCTTCTGGCTGGACCAGGGGGTGGACGGTCTGCGCCTGGATGCTATTCCCTATTTGGTCGAGCGCGAGGGCACCAGCTGCGAAAACCTGCCCGAAACCCACGCCATCATCCGCCAGATCCGGGCCGCGCTCGACGAGCGATATGCAAACCGCATGATCCTGGCCGAGGCCAACCAATTGCCGGTGGACGTGCGGCCCTATTTTGGCGAGGGCGACGAGAGCCATATGGCGTTCCACTTTCCCCTCATGCCCCGCCTGTTCATGGCCCTGCGCCTGGAGGACCGGCAACCCATCTTGGA
>PMJE01000378.1 GCA_003157315.1 Myxococcales bacterium
TCGCTGCTGGGGCCGAGCGGGTCAGGCAAGAGCACGGTGCTGCGCCTGCTGGCCGGGCTGGAGATTCCGCAACGCGGACACATCCGACACCGTGGAAAACCGGTGACCGGCCCAGGGATCGATCGGGGCGTGGTGTTTCAGGACTACTCGCTCTTTCCCTGGATGACCCTGACCGAAAATGTGGTCCTGGCCATTGGCAAGGCGCACCCACAGCTCGAACGCAAAGAGCGGCGCGAGTTGGCTGAGGAGTATCTGGAATTGGTCGGGCTGGCCGACGCGCACGGCAAGTACCCGCAGGAGCTGTCAGGTGGAATGTGCCAGCGCGGGGCGATTGCTCGGGCGCTGGCCATGGGCGCGCCGGTGCTGTTGATGGACGAGCCCTTTGGCGCGTTGGATCCGGTCAACCGAACCCGCCTGCAGGATCTCTTGCTGGAGGTGTGGAATTCCAGCAGGCCGGCGCGCACCATCGTGTTCGTTACCCACGACGTGGACGAGGCCATCCTTCTCGCCGATCGAGTGGTGGTGCTCGGAGCATGTCCAGGGCGAATCATCGCGGACCTGGATGTCCCCATTCCCAGGCCGCGTCCTCGACGGCAAACCTACCTGCGGCCCGAGTTTCAGGGCTTGCGCAAGGCCGTCACCGACTACTTGCAGGGCGACATGCTGCAGCGGCTGTCGGCCGCAGACACGGTGGCGGAGGCCGAGGGGATATGAGCGAGGTCAGGGCAAGTGGCGTGGCCTCGATGGCTTTCGCGGATCTGCCGGCGTCTGCCGCGCGACCGACGCTGACGACGCGTCGGCTGACGGCGCGCCTGTCGGGCAAGGAAGGCTGGTGCTTGCTGATTGGGCTGCTGCTTCTCTGGCAGCTCGTGGCCTGGGTGGTGCCGGCGCGCAACAGATTCCTGTTTCCCTCCCCGTTGCTCACGGCCCAGGCTCTGTGGGCTTCTTTGCCCGAGCTGGGCAAGGGGACGTTTTCGTCGTTCATCATCTTGATCCCAGGCTACGCCGCAGCCGTCGTGGCCGGCGTGGTGCTGGGCATTCTCGCGGGAACCACGCGCTGGCTTGAGCGATTGACGGTGCCGTTCACGCGCGTGGTGGCCCCGGTCCCGCCGACTGTGTACGTGCCCTACGCCATCGCGCTCTTGCCTGGGTTTCGCAGCGCCGCGATTGCAGTGGTGTTCATTGGCGCGTTCTGGCCCATCTTCGTCAACGCCACGGCCGGGGCAGCGTCTGTGCCGCAACGTCTGCGCGACAACGCGCGCGTGCTGGGCTTGGGCAAAGCTGAATACTTGCGCCGGGTCGTGTTTCCATCGTCGCTGACTCACATCTTCTCTGGAATGTCAGTCGGCCTGGCCATGTCCTTCATCATGCTCACTGTGGCCGAGCTGTTCGGCGCCAACGCTGGCTTGGGCCGCTTCGTGCAGTTCTATGCCGACTTCGCCGACTATCCGCGCATGGTGGCCGGCATCCTGTTCACTGGCGCAGTGACCTTTGTTTGCATGCGTGCGCTCGACCGGGTCAAGCGTCGCGCTCTGTTCTGGCAAAGGTAGATTGCATGTCACAGGAAGAAGCTTCGCTGCTAAATCGCCTGTCCGACGCCGTGCTGGCCATGGACGAGGCGGAAACGGTCCGACTCTCGCAAGAACTGCTGGCGCAGAAGATCGATGCCGGGCGTGGCATCGAGGCGGGATTGGTGGAGGGCATGCGCCGGGCGGGCGATCTGTTCGAGCGCGAGGAGTATTTCATTCCCGAGTTGCTCATCTGTTCGGACGCTATGTATGCGGGTCTGCGCGTGTTGCAGCCGCACCTGTCGAGCGGGGCCGGCGAGCGCAAGAAGGGCATCGTGGTCATCGGCGTGGTGGAGGGCGACACGCACGACATTGGCAAGAACCTGGTGAAGATCATGCTGGAAACCGCCGGCTTCGAGGTGGTGGACCTGGGCCGCGATGTGCCCCCTGCTACCTTCGTGGAACGGGCCGAGTCCGCAGGCGCGCACATCATCGGTCTGTCCACGCTGATGACCACCACCATGGGCGCCATGTCCGAGGTGATTCGGCTGCTGGACGCAAAGCAGGCGCGTTCACGCATCAAAGTGATGGTCGGTGGAGGTCCAGTATCGCAGCAGTTTGCGAATCGCATCGGCGCGGACGGCTACGCGGCCAATGCCTCGGGTGCCGTGGCAGTGGCCACGCGCCTGCGCCAGGCGCCAACGGAGTCGAGAGTGCCGTGACGCCAGTCGAGCGTTTCGCGGCCCTGGCTGCGGGCCGTCCCCTGGATCGGCTGCCCTGTGTGCCCATTTTGGGCAACACTGCCGCGAGGGTGATCGGCGTACGCACGGCGGAGATTCGTCGATCTGGTGAATTGCTGGCGCGTGCCCACACGGCGGCGTACCGCCGCTTCGGCTACGACGTGGTTCGCGTGTTCACGGATCTGTACGTGCAAGCCGAGGCCATGGGCGCCAAGGTGCGCGTGCCGGAAGACGAGACGGCGTATCTGCACGAGCCTGCTATCGCCAGCGTACACGAAGTTGATCGTCTGCTACCGGCGGATCCAGGCAAGGATGGCTGTCTGCCCGCCCACCGCGAGGCTGTGGCCCGCGTGGTGGACAACCTGGGCGGCGAGGCCGTGGTCACGGCTGCGGTGACTGGCCCTTTCACCAATGCCTCGTTTCTGGTGGGGGCCGAGACTCTGGCGCGGCTGGCATTGCGCGAGCCCGCAGTGGTGCGACAGCTGTGCGAGATTTCCCTGGAGACAGCGCTGCGCTGGGCGGACGCCATCTTGGATGCGGGCGCCTCGCCGAGCATCACCGATCCCATGCTGTCGTCGACCGTGGTCAGCCCGCGCCAGTTCCGCGAGTTCGGGCTGCCCTACCTGGAACGGTTGGTGACGCACATTCGCGGCCGACGGAAGTCGGTCACTCTCCATATCTGTGGCAAGACCAGACCCGTGTGGACGCTGATGGCTGACACCGGCGCGGACTGTCTGTCCATCGACAACGAGGCCAGCTTGAGCGAGGCGAAAACCGCAGTTGGAAAACGAGTCCGGTTGATGGGCAACGTGCCACCCGTTGCCGTGCTGTTTGAA
>PMJE01000267.1 GCA_003157315.1 Myxococcales bacterium
GTAGGAGACCATTCCCGCCACCAAGTCGAGGCGGTTTCGCGCCGAATCGGTGACGAGTGAGGCGTATATGCGCATAGCAGGCAGGTTGGGCTCGCTGCCGGTGAGCCGTTGCGTCCAGGCCGCCGTGGTTGGATCCCAGTCCCAAACGTCGGCAAGGCCGTTGCCGGTTGCGATGTCAAACCCGCCGGCCAGCACAATCAAGCCGCGGCCGGTGTCGTACGCCATGCCGTGGCCGTAGCGCGCGCTCGGCTTGGGTCCCGTGGTCGTGCGGTTGGTCCAGCCCGGGTTGGCTGGATCCCACTCCCAGATGTCCTGCTTGGGGATGGCGACCAGACCGGCCGGCGGGATTTCCAAGCCGCCGAACAGGACAGCGCGGTTGCGCTTGCTGTCCCACACCATGGCCGAGTCGTATCGGGCACTGGGGGCTGTGGCGGGCACAAGTTTGCTCCACTTGCCCGTGGCGGGATCCCATTCCCAGGTGTCGCCAAACGCGCTATTGACGCTGTTCCCATCGTCCCCGCCGTAGATGCTGTGTCCAGCGACGGCGCCCCCGAAGAGCAGCGCCTTGCCCGTGGACTTCTCGAACACAATGCTGTGCTGGCCGCGGGCATCCGGCGGCGTACCCGCGCTGCTGCGGTCAGTGAAGTCGCCGCTTGCCGGATCCCATTCCCAGGTATCCTGATAGTTGCTGTAAACGAGAAGGTGGTTTGCGGTGGGCTGCGTGCGTCCACCGAAGATGACGAACTTCTTGCGAGCCGAGTCGAAGACCATGCTCGCGCCTGCACGCGGGCTCGGCTGGCTCGGCTTGGCCCCGGAAGGATTCCGGTTGGTCCAGATGCCGGTCGCGGGATCCCACTCCCATAAGTACTGGGACGCCGGCAGGGGGTCAGTCGAGGCGCTATCGACGTTCCACATCTGCCCGCCGAACATCACCAACACCCTGCGGGTTTCGTCAAAGGCAGCCGTCTGCATATAGCGCGGGTCAGGGCTCAACGCAGGAGGCGCGATGCGCGTCCAGCTGGCGACTTCGCTCGCGGGCACAGTGCCCAAAGCCGCGTGGGAAGACTCAACGCCAGGGCCGTTTCCGGAATGGTCCTCGTTGCAGGTGGCAAGTAAGAGCAGAGCAACTACGGCGCTTCTTCGCAGTTTCATGTCGGTTCTCCAAGGGCTGCTCAGGGCTGGCGATCGCACGGTGATTCAACGATTTCCGAGTCCACAGTGGCATTTCCTCTGCTCACAGCTCTCCCTTCTCCGCGCAAATGCGCACGACAGCGAATCGTCGAGAGCTCATCAAGAAATGGATCTAGGGGTCTTGGGTGAAGTGGACAGGCGCGCCAGGGCCAGCTATCCCATTGACAGTGCCGGTGGCGATGGCGCTGTTATCGGGAATCGCCAGATTGAAGATGGCCTGTTGGTCTGAATTCGGGTTAAGAACACAGGCTGGCGCTGAACACGCGCACACCGGATAGGTTATACAGAGATCGTACTTTCCGCAGTCGACAACGGTCTTTCGCCCGTTGGCGGGATCCTGCTGATAGCACTGGTCAGGACTGCCGTTGGTGCCAATGATGTGATCACCTGGCCAGTTTGGCAGGCACGTGCTGCTGCCGGCGACTGGCGTTTGCTCCGCGCACCAATCTGACCACAACTCGTTGTTCTGGATGGCGAACTGAAGCTGCCAGGGTGCCGCCTTCCCATAAACAATGGAGTAGGCAAACCCCTCGGCCCAATAGACGCCGTTGGCCAGATGATAGTCAGGTGGGTACCCGACGTTCGGGTCGGTGGCGGGTGGCAGCGCCGGACCATCGCCCAGAACAACCATTCCCGTGATCTGGCCGATTCCAAGGGCGAGTCTGATCATATTTGAGCCGGACGGAAACTGGTAGCCGTCAATGTATCCGGTCCATGTCGTTATCCCCGGGGCAAGCCGTCCGAACACGCCCGCGTCCGCAGCGTTGCCCGGAGGTAGCTCCATGCCCGCGTCGGCAGCGTTGTCCGGAGGTACGACCACGCCCTCGCCGGCATCCTCGACAAGGAGGCTCTGCGCGTCCATGCCGCCAACCGAAGACGCCTGCGCGTCTTCGCCGCCCACCGCGGAAGTCTGTGCATCCATACCCTGGTCAATGGTGGAAGCGCCCGCTTCCTGACCCGAAATTGCCACCCCAGCGTCGGGCGCAAGCGCCCCGATGCCAAAGTGGTGATCGCATCCGCCGACCATGGCCAGCGCTGCGATGAGCAGTTTCTCTTTCATGGCGTCCGCTCTCCCTCTCGTGGTGCCAACGCCACAAAACCTTTCACCGACTGAACGCCGCGCGGGCCTGATCCGCGAAACGTCCTTTCGGGAACCTGGCGAGATAGTGTTCGAGGTCGCTGCGCGCCCCTGCCCAGTCGCCCTGCTGCGCACGGCAGGTCGCACGCCCATACATGGCTCGCTGGGTGACCAGATCGGGCGGCGCCTCGGCGGCGAGCAGCAAGTTGAAATCGTTCAACGCCGCCCCACACCTTCCCTTTTCGGCACGCAGTTCAGCGCGCGCCACCAGCATCTCACGCCCCACGCCTGCCGCCGTCAGTGTCTGTGCGTCGAGCAGCCCCAGCGCCTGATCGTGGCGGCCCAGGCGCAGAAGCGCCTCGATCCGTGTCACCTTCGCCTCAGGCTCAAGCGCGCCCTTGGCACCAAAGCGGGCGCGATGCTGGTCCAGCATGGCCAGCGCCTGCCCGGGATTGCGTTCCTGCCGGAGCTTGTGAATCGCCCCTGCCAGCAATCGCGATTCCTGTGCCAGCGCAGATGGATTGGCCAGTGGGGCTGGGGGCGGCACCAGCGACACCTTTGCCGGCAACGATTCTGACTTTTCCTCGGTGCTGCTCGGGACGGGCGGGGCCTCGGGCGCTGGCAAAACTGCTGCAGCAGGAGGTTGAGCGAAGAGCATGTGCCTGCGCCGGACTGGCTTGCTGGCCGGCATCGAAACCGGGGTGTCGGGCAGAGCCGGGCCAACGGAAGCCACGCGCAGAAAGTGCATGACCGCCGCAGACACAGCCCCGCCGAACAGCAAGAGGCCGACTGCGATTGCTATCTGCCATGCCCATTTTCTCGACAGATGCCGTTCCCGGCTGCGCAATCGCGCGGCAACCTCGGCCAGATTCTTCGCCCCAAATGGCTGCACAGCCGCCGCCGATCGCAGCAGAGTTCCTGCCCGAGCCTCGTCGCTGTCGCCGGGAGGCTGCGCGGTCCAGCGGTGGCGAATGGGCGTCCGTTCATCGGCGTCAGTCTGCTTGCTTCGCGCCGTCGGTGCTTTCATGTGCTTCTCCCCGAATCGTGCTTCATTTCGGCGACGAACCGCACTCGCGCCCGATGCAGATGCACCCATACCGTCGCGGGTTTGAGTCCAGTCAAAGTGGCGATCTGTTCACCCGACAATTCCTCAAGTTCAAAAAGAATGAGCACGTTCCGGTACTTGGCGGGCAATCGGTCAAGGATACGGTAGACCGTCTCGCTCGACTGGCGTCGCTCCACCTCGTCAACCGGCGTCAGATGCGTGGGGGCTATAGTCCGCTCGATCTCGAAATGCCTGGCGCGTGAGAACCAACGCCGGAACCGGTCTTTGCGGCGGCTTTCGAGCGCCACGCGTTCCGTGATCCGGTAGAGCCAGGTGGTCACCTTGGCCTCCCCGCGAAACTCTGGCAGCCGACGCCGGACCACCAGGAAGATCTCATGCACGAGATCGTCGACATCAACCAGGGGCCCTGCAAGTCTTGCCGCCCAACGNNGGGGTGGCGTCAGAGCGGACCAGCGGCATGTTCACCTAGTCCTGTGTTGCAAGCCGTCCCATACCTTTCACGGAAAGCGCCCCAAGCTCAGTCCAGAAGCGATTTGCACCTCCAAGCGCGGAAGTTGGCCCCGGTCGCCAAGGCCGCCGATTTCGAGATAATCGTGTCCAGGATAGGCGAGCAAGTCCAGGCCGATCCACCCCGCCGCGTTGTTCCAGGCCCACCTGCCGTGCAGCCCAGCTCCGATGCCAAGCTGTGCACTGGTGTCTGAGGTGGTCGACGGCAAGCCGACCCCTTCGACGTGCAAGAGCGCGATCACGCCGCCCGCGTGAAGATCCAACATCGTCGCGCTTCGGCCCAGGCGGTACTGCAGGCCCGCGGCCAACGCCACGCGTGTCCAGTGGGCTGTGTCTGTCAATGATCCGACAGATTGGGAATGGGCCGAGCTGGCCGAGAGCGCGACCGCAAGGCCAAACGGCCCACGCGCTGGGGACAGTGACCCTGCGACCGTGGCACCGGGAACAGCCTGGCCACCTGCGATCGAGGCGAGCAGGCCGAGGTCGACAGCAAAGCGCAGGTGTGCAGCGGGTGCTGGCTTCGTCTCTTCCACCTCGGTAGGCGCCGGTGTGGGACAAGGGGTTACTGGCGGCAATCTCACCGAAGTCGCGACATTGGGATTGAACTCCGCCTCCCAGGTCGAGAGGACGACAGCCACCGCCTCCGCCACGTCGGCACAAGAGCCGGTCCGGTTCAAAGTCCGTTCTGCCAGCAGACGACCATCCGGTCCCAGCAGTTCGACGTGAACCATCCCATCGGCACTGGACAGGTACGCCCGATGCCGATCTGAAGCTGGGTGCCCCGTGGTGGAGCCGGAGAGCTGGGCCAAGCGGTCGCGTACCTCTGCGGGCGTGGGACAGGTGCTGTCACCCCCGAGATCCAATAGTGGATTTGCCAGCCAGAGGGCCACGAGAGCTGCAATCACGCCATCCCTCGCCGTGCTAGAAAGAGACGGCCGCGAACCTCACCAATTGGGCGAAAGCGGCGCAGCGGTCGCGGATTGCGGGCTCGTCGAGTGATCGGAAGCGATCCAAGCTGAAGTCCTGCACGCAAAACGAAGCCAGCACCGAACCCACCACCAGCGCGGTACGAATCCCGGCGGGTGAAATGTCGCCAGTGCGGGCCAGCCAGCCCATGCAGCCACCGGCAAAAGAATCGCCAGCTCCGGTGGGATCCACCACGTTCTCCAGCGGAAACGCCGGCGCAACGAACACGCCATCCTGGCAGAAGAACAGGGCCCCAGCGTCGCCGCGCTTAATCACCACTGCGCTCGGCCCCATGCCGCGAATCACTCCGGCCGCCGCGGGTAGGTTGTCTTTGCCGGAAAGCTGGCGGGCTTCCTCGTCGTTGAGCAGCACCATGTTAACCCGTTCAAGCACCCGGGCAAGCTCGGCTGGTTTGCCGCTGATCCAGAAGTTCATGGTGTCGCAGCCGACAAAGCGCGGACGGCGCACCTGGCTTAGCACCTCCGACTGCAGGATGGGATCAATGTTGGCCAAAAACACGAACTGGCTGTCGGCGTAGCTTGCCGGCAACTTGGGCCGGAAGGTCTCGAAAACGTTGAGCTGGGTATCGAGGGTGGTGCGATTGTTGAAGTCCGCTGCGTAACGCCCGGCCCAACGAAAGGTGCGGCCGGCGACGCGTTCCAGCCCAGTCAGGTCGATCTTCCGACTGCGCAGCAATGCCTCATGCTCCGCGGGAAAGTCGCTCCCCACCACACCCACCAGGCGCACCGACGCGAAGAACGAAGCGGCGAACGATGCGTAGCACGCGGCGCCGCCCAGCACCTCGTCGCGCCGGCTGCTCTGAGTTTCGATAGTGTCGAGCGCCAGCGATCCCACAACTAGCAGTGGCGACCCGGTGGGACCGGCTGACTTGGCAACGGCATGATCTGGATCTGGTTTCACGGCGATACCTCCTTGCAAGAAGCAACCTCTTGCTACCATAGAAAGGCGCCGCGGCTGAAGACGCTCGTCCGCCCTCGCTGGAAGATCTGGTGGCTGCCCGAACGCCGGGTGCTATGCACACCGAGCGGCCCCGTTTTCTCCGCAGGTCCGGCACTGACTACCAACCGGCAAAAAGCTGAGTAAAGAAGAGCGGCACCACCCCGCCCTCGGCTTGGCCCACGGCTACACCGATTCCCACATGGGTAAGGTTGGGGTTGAGGATGTTGGCGCGATGGCCGGGGCTTCCCATGAATCCATGCTCAACCTCTGCCGGAGAGAATGCCTGTCCCACATTCTCGGCCAGGGTGCGCGGGACTGGCGAGACCTGGGCGGCGCGTACGCGATCCACGGTGCCGCCGCTCTTGTCTGACACGTGGACCACCTCGCCTGTGCGCGCCATCTCACGGCTATGGCCACGGGCGATCTCCTGCAGACGCGCATCTCTCTGCAGGGCTGGCAGGCCAGCCGCCGCGCGGTCTCGGTTGAGCAAGGCCAGCAACTCGCGCTCGGCCTCGCTCGCGTCTTGCCGCCGGGTCACCTCGCTGGCTGTGGCAGCGACGCGCGCAGGTGGCTCCACCCCGCAGTATAGCGGGAAGTTAGCCAGCACCCCCGGCCCGTGGCCGTCATCGCCTTCGATCTCCAACTGGTACACGCCGTCGCCGGAATCACATGCTAGCGTGATTTCGAAGCGGCCTTTTCTTTCCGACAGGACCTCATTCCGCACACCTCCGCGCGGGACCGTCACCAGGACCGCGGGCTTGGCAAAGCGACCAAGCAAGCGTCCCGCCAAAGTCACGCTGCCCCGCGAGGGCAGCCGGCGTGGCAGCGCCCGCAGCTCCAGATTCTGCGGCTGCAGGGTCAAGACCACTATCAGCTCGTCAGCGCCACGCTTCACCCCGACGCCCATGCGGCGCCAGTCGCCCATCTTGAAAACCCCAGGCACCTGCTTGTGCAGGTCCTCTACCAGCGACACCTCAGCTTGGGGCGAGCCGCGCACCATCACCAGATAGGGCTCCGGCTCGACCATGCCGTAGTGGTGCACCAGGAATGCGATGGCGTCGAACGAGGGCAGGCGCTTGGCTACTGTCGCGCGCGCGATGTCCGTGGCCACCAGGTCCAAGCGGCCGTCGCGCAAGGGCACCGGCGCGCGCAGGGAAACCGCTGCCCTCTGCACCTCGGCCGCCAGCTGCGCCGTCAAGGGATCGGAATCACGTCCTGCACGAATCTGACCGAGCGGCGGAGCCTGATACTCGTGCGCTGCAGGGCCGCTCGGAGTTAGGTCAGAAGCGGCCGGTGCTCCGGCATCGCTTGCCCCAGTCGAGCCGACAAACAGCGCGGCACCGACGACGACCGAGACAAGCGCCCGACTTGACAGGTAGCAACCCGCTAGGGCTTCGTGGCCGGCTTTTTCTCAGGCTTGCCGGCCGGCTCTACCTTGGCCTCGGCTTTCTTGCCGGCAGCCTTGCTGGCCGGNNCTTGGCCTCGTCCTTCTTGGCCCCCTTGGCCGCGCTCTCCTTGGCGGCGGGCAACTCACCCTTCTCATCGACGAACACGATTTCGCCGAACCGATCAAGTTTGTGGAAGTCGCCGACTAGAGGCGGAGACCAGCCCAGTGCCGTCTGTGACTTGGCGTCTTTGGGATAGTCCATGCGGAACATGTTGAGGCGCCACTTGTCGCCGAGCGCGGGCGGAACCTTGACACCGTTCTTGTCCAGGCCGTTGACGTCCGCAAGCGGCAGCGCCATTTCGACCGTCCAACCCTTGTCCTTGTCGTCGCGCTTGTTGAGAGTGCCGTCGACCTTCACCGCCGCTTTCAGCTTCGAGTTCCAGTCGTAGGGCTTTCGCTTTGGATCCAGACTGTCTTCATACTTGCGATAGGTGGGCAGATAGGTGTCGAAGATGGTTCCGTTGGGAGCCACCTGCAACTCGATGTACCCCTTGCCGTCGCCATTGGCGTCGATCATCACCTCGTCCATCTCTTGCGTCCAGAGCTTGGAGTCGCGCTCGGCAAGCGTGCCCCAGACGTCAGTGTCCGCGTTCTCGAAGCCAATGTAGAGATTCTGATTGTCCCAAAGCAGCTTTGCCTCGGTGTCGGGCTGCGCGGACTCGCCGGTCACGGTGTTGACGAACATTCCAGTCGACGGGGCGGTTTTCCACGCTGGCTCGTCCAACTTGCCGTCAAGCTTGATGGGCTTGGACGTCTTGCGTACCAGATAGCGCTTGAGCGCCGGTGGGGCCTTGCTCAGGACTGGGATGGTCGCGGCCAGCACGCGGTCATCTTCGCGCGGACCGGACTTGATGGGCATGCGCTCATGCCCGCGCCAGAGGCCAACGTAGACGTTGAAGGTGTTGAAGGCCCAGTTCGCCGGCAAACGAAAGGTGTGTTCGTCGCGGATGATGTCGCCCGCCTTCCAGCGCGTCACCGGGTATTTGTTTTGGATCGGCCCATGGTCAATGTTGATGAATCCCTGTTTGTTGGGGCCACCGACGTGGGTGAATTGCCGCCAGCCCTCGCCAGGTGCGGTCTTCACTTTCCAATAGTGGGTCAGGTGAATGTCCTTTCCTGGCTCTGCCGGGACCGGGGACACGTCCAGCCCGATATACTCGACCTTGCCGTCTAGGTCCGCGTGAGTCGCGAACTTGGGCGTGGGGTCGGACGCCAGCAGGTTTTTCTTGACGAATTCCTCGTCCTCTTTGGTCGGCTTTTCCTCGGCTTGCTCCACGCAACCGAAGGCAAAACCCCAAAGCGTTGCTAGGCAAAGCCAACCGTCAGCGTGCAGCCGGACTGCACAGAGTGTTCCTGAGACTCGTGACATCGATACTCTCCCTTTCCTAGCCGGCCTAGATCAGATCTTTTCCGACTTCAGCCAGCGGGGCCCTTTTTACTGGAGTCGCGCCGGATTTGCAAACCCTGGCTTGTTCTCCGTAATCCCGCGGCAAGCGCAGCGACGCCGCGGGGCGCATGGCGGAAGGGGGTAGTGGCCGTGGCCGAGGCCGGACATCCTGGACGCGCCGGCCTCAGAAAATTAGCTGGCCGCCGTGGGTTGGCAGACCAAGGACGTAGGCCGCCCGTGGAGTTAGCCGGCTGGCCGGGACGAGGTGCGTGTTCAGGCCGCGTGGGCGTCGCGGGAGGGAATGGGAACCCTCTCAGGGTTCCCATGCAGATCGCGTGGGGAGACCGCCGGCCTTCGGGACGGACAAGCCCACCCTACCCACCCCGCGCGTTTCGCGCGCGCCCTCGCCGGCGGCGCACCATCGCGGGAGGGAATGGGAACCCTCTCAGGGTTCCCATGATCGCGTTGGCGCAGGCGGGCTTTGCCCGCCGGAGCCAGAGCGCGGGAGGGAATGGGAACCCTCTCAGGGTTCCCATATTGTTGTGGGAAAACAGGAAATCCGGGATAACCAGCCCCCGCAGGGATGAATATTCTCAACAGTCCGCTCGGCCAATTCGTGGTCTCGGTTGTCCTGCTGGCCGGCCTTGCGCCGGTCATAGTCTGGTTCTTTCGCGACACCTGGGCGGCCCTCGATGCCGCGGCGTTGGCCCAGCGCCAGAATCGGGAAGGTCGGCTTGACCCGCGCACACCAGCGACTCTGGTGCTGGGCGCGTTCTGTCTCATCCTTGTCAACTACTTCGGCAGCCTGGAGTTCTTCCAGGCACACATCGCACCCATCCTCAGGCGGTACGAGGCAGCTCATCCCGAGACTCTCCAGGTCTGGCTGTACGAGGATCTCTACTGGCGGATCTACTGGGGCCTGTCGCGCTACCTGTGCTATTTGCTGCCGTTGGCGGTTTGGCCGCTGGTTTTCAAGGAGAATCCGCTTGACCTTGGCC
Source organism: Myxococcales bacterium (assembly GCA_003157315.1). The sequence goes on from PMJE01000267.1 coordinate 9,601, forward strand.
TGCGTGTGCGCGGGTTTCTGGAACACGCGTGGATCTATCTTCTGTGCCTGGTGGTGGTGATTCCCATCCTGGCACTGGTGGCCCACATGGGCGACTTCGGGACCTACTACCCCATGTACCACCTGGCCAGTCGCTCTTGGCTCGATCTCGCGGTCTGGGAGGCAGTCTACCTGGGACAATTCTTCACCCTGGAGGTTTTCTTTCGCGGCTTCTGGGTGCGGGGATCGCGCGGTCTAGGCAGCAGTGCCATCTTCTTCATGGTCGGGCCCTACGTCATGATTCACTTCCCCAAGCCGTACCTTGAGGCATGCGGGGCTCTGGTGGCCGGCGTGGTGCTGGGCTCGCTGTCGATGAAGACTCGCAGCATTTGGGCAGGGTTTCTCGTGCACGCTACCGTGGCGATCCTCATGGACTTGCTCGCGCTCGACCATCGCCACGCGCTGCCCATCCTGCTTTCGCCCAACTCGTCGGTCAGGCTCGCATTCCCCTACACCTCGGCTGTGCTCCTCGGCATCTGGGCGCTAGCGGCCGCCGGTCTTGCCTTTGCGCTGTGGCGACGGCACAGGCGGAAAGCGAAGGCGGCCTCACAGCATTCCGCTCCCCCTCCCGTCCCCGGTCCCTTAACCACGTGAGGTTGTGAGAGAGCCGGATTATTGAGATCGGAGACGGGAGCGAGAGCGGAACACTCCTAGCGACCGTGCGGAAAGCCGTCGGAGGCTCTCCGCACGGTGCTTAGGAGCTGGTCGGGACGGAGGCCACGCGCAGACTGCCAAACGTCGCTTGGGGTCGGGGTTATTGGGGTGGGAGGGAGGGACGCTGGGCAGGCTGTTGGCAGCCAACTTGGTCTCGGCCGTCGGTCAGTCCATTGCCAGGCGAAAGCATCCAGCCGCGGTTGTCTGGATTCGCTTGCCAGAAGATCGCTGTTCCAACGAGCGCTGCGGTTGCATTCAACCAACAGGACGATTTCCACACTTTGCAGCGTACGCGCTGCTGGACCCGGAAGCAGTCAGACGTGATGCTGAAACCGGTGTACGTCAGCACCGTATCGTGGTGTCGGATTCTGTCCTACACGCGCGTCAGCAGGCTGGGCAGCAGCGACTGGTGGACTCGGCTTGAGTTGTCAGGTAGTAGCTCACCCGCATGGAACGGTTCGTTCGGATCTGCCTTGCTGGTGGAGTAGCGGCTGCCCCATGACTAGACGCCATGGTTTTCGTCACGGCGACTGGGAATCTGCGGCTTTTCGCCTCGACGAGATCATCTGTGCCCACAGCGGCGAAGACCCTTTCGAGGAGGCACTGAAGCTGCTGGTGGCAAAGCTGGCGCACGAAACGGACACGGCCAGGGCAGCCTTTCTCGCGCGGCAGGGAGACGAGGGAGCCATAGCTGAAGTCAACCGGCTGATGCGGGTCGCGGGCGAGCGATGGCGCGGGATTCTTGAGCCCGGGGCTACCACCCGCCTGAGTGGGCCCGAACTCCGGCGCTGTGCCTCCGTGCTGAATGGCGTGCGTTTGTTCGCAGATAGCCTGGTCGGGCTCGATGCCATTTTCGAGTTCATGGTCAGTAAGGCAGCCAAGGGCCAGAAGGGCCAGTACTTCACACCCCGGCATGTGATCGCAGAAGTGGTCGCCATGGTTAGGCCCACGGCCGGCGAGCGAGTGGTTGATCCGGCCTGCGGCTCGGGCGGCTTTCTTCGCCACGCGCTCTTGCAGGCCCCGCAGTGCTCGGTGTGGGGATTTGATCAGGATCCTCGCGCCCTGCGGGTTGCCCGCGTGATGTTGGCCGCCAGTGGTCAGTCAACCGCGCGGCTGATGCGGGTCGATAGTCTGCGGCGCCCGGAGCGGCGGCTGTCAGCCAGGCTGGCTCCGGTTTTGGAAGACCTCATGCGCGCGCAAGAGCCGCGCTTTCGGGGTTTCGATGTGGTGCTGACCAATCCACCCTTTGCCGGGGATGTGGGATGCGAGTACGCCGACGGCTACCAGCTTGCGCGCGGCCACCGCGTGGAGCGCGATGTCCTGTTTCTTGAACGTTGCGTGGAGCTTCTCAAGCCACAAGGACGTCTGGCCATCGTGCTCCCCCACAACAAGGTTGGCGCCGAGCGATGGGCCTATTTGCGTTCCTGGCTGCTCGAACAGGTTGCTGTCGTTGCCGTGCTCGGCTTGGGAAGAAACACCTTTCGTCCTCACACCAGCCAGAAGGCATGCGTGGTCATCGGCTGCAAGCGTTCGAAGCCCACGCGCCACTTTCGTGACGAGGAGATCTTGTTTTTCGTGAGCGAGCGCGACGGCAAGGACCATCGCGGACGACTTGCCTTTGCCCCGGATGGAGGCGCGATTGACCATGACCTTGCGCAGGCCACGCCGCTGGTTCGACGTCGCTTTGAGCTTCTGCAAGGGGGAGCTTGAGCCGTGGGCATTCCCGTTCTGCGCCGCGTGGCGGATCTGGGTGACGGGCTGGTGCTGGCACCGGAACACTTCGATCCGCGCCGGCGGGTCGAGGTCGTCGCGCGGCGCTGCTTGTCCGACACCGTGCACATCGTTGCTGAGAACGTGTCGGCAAGGTCATGGAAGTCGGCGGGCGCGGTTCTCATCCTCGATACTGCGCACGCCTTTCAGGGCTTCGTGGTGTTTCGGCACGATCCGGTTCCGGCCGCGAGCATGGGAAGCGCGAAGCGGCGGGTGCAGCCCGGCGACGTCATCATCTCGCGCTTGCGGCCCTACCTTCAGCAGGTGGCCCTCATCGATGAGGCGCTCTTTCGACTGCGCCCGGGCGGAAACGCGGTGGTGGCCAGTACCGAGTTCTTCGTCCTGCGCGGTCGAGCCGGATTCGACGCTGCGGGTTTGGTTCCCTTCCTGCTATCCGAGCGCGTGCAAGCGGCGTTGGCTGCCGGCCAGGAAGGCGGCCACCATCCGCGCTTCTGCCAAGAGCTGCTGCTCTCGCTGCCAGTGCCAGACGGCGTGGTTCGCCAGGCTAGCCGGACAGCACGGCAGATGCGTCGCATGGCTGCAGCCGTGAGAAGTTCGCTCCTCGCTTCTCGATCTTTGGTGGCAAAAGTGGAGAATGAGATGGCGAGAAAACGGCGGGTAATTGCAACCGCAGTGAGCGAATTCACCTCGACAGCCGCCCGCCGCTGAGAACACGGAAACGAGGCGGCCGCCAAGTTGTCCGGCGCAGCCCTATGCCGCGGCGCGCACCGTAGACTCTCCAGGCGAGCTTGTCCATTTTCTTGGGACACTGGTACGCTACCGGTCGCGGCTCATGCACGGCACCCACGACTACCTGGCAGGGCTTGCGCAGATCCACACGCGCGAGAACGTAGAGGAGCGCCGTGCTCTGTGGCGGCAAGGTCTGGCCAGCTTGGCGGTGGCGGCTTCGGATCAGCAACCCACGCCACTCGAAGGGCTGGCCACTGAGCCGCTTCTGAACAGTGTGCGGGTGGCTGTGTCGAGCGGGCTGCTCGACGACATTAGCTTCCTTTCGCGGCCAGTGGCCATGGCCGCACTTTTCGAGCTGGCAGGTGCATTGCCTCCCGGGCCGGAGAAGCGCGAGCTTGGTCGGCGGGTCTTGACTGCCCTGCACGAGGGAGACGCGGCCACCTTCGTGACCCTTGCGACCTCGCTCGCCTTGTCGTCGCCGCGCGCGCTTGGGGGCGCGCTGGTGCGCGCACGGGTGGCGCTTTCGCTGCGGCTGCCCATCGCGGCGGGCACTGGCGCGGACACCCTGGCGCTGGCGCTCATATCGCGGCCTGAGTTGGAACGCGAGTGGCTGACCGCCCTTTCTTTGGGCGCATTGCCTTCTCGCCGCCTGGCCGGGCGCCTGCTCGAACGGGCCGCGCGCGAGGCCGCTCGTCGCGCTGAGGAGGGTGACGACAGCGGCGTGCGCGTCTTCGAGCGCCCGACGGTGCGCGCGGCGTGGAGCCGTCTCATCGGCGATCGCGAGTCGCTGGTGTGGCGTCACGTGGCCGCTGCGCGTGGGCTGTTGGCCGCAGCCGTGCCGATGCGCGCAGAAGAGATCGATCGCGATCTTCAGCCCCGCCTGGGTCCCAGCGAATGGCGGCGCGCCGCCACCTCGCTGGCCGCCACGCTTTCCCACGATCCCGACAAAGCCCTGGCGCGCTGCTTGGAGATCCTGGCCAGCGAGATCACAGCCAAGGATCCAGGTGTGGCTTCGGTGATGATCTTCGGCCTTTCGCGCGCGGTGGAAGAAGAGCCCGAGGCGGCGGAGGAACTCCTGACCAAGCTAGTCCTGGTCGGCGGCATCGACGCTATCGAGGCGCTGGGCGACCTCTACGAGGAGCACGCAGGCAACCCCATTGGGGCCCAGGCGGCGTTCAGCGCGGTGGAGACTCTGCGCGCGACCGCGCCGACCGATGATGACGG
>PMJE01000620.1 GCA_003157315.1 Myxococcales bacterium
GCGGCACCGTTCCACGACTGGAACGCGCGCATCCACGCCGAATGCTACCGAGCCAATGCCTACGCACGCATTGTCCACGGCGCAAACAAGATCAAGGCGTTGGTCAACAACTACGATCGACTCACCTTTGACTTCGGCCCGACCCTCGCGCGCTGGCTCGAACGTCACGATGCCCAAGCCGCCCGACGCATCCGCGAGGGTGATGCAACCCAAGGCCAGCGTCTGGGCAAAGGCGGTGGTCTGGCTCAGGTCTGGGCTCACCCCATTACGCCGCTGCTGTCGCCGCGCGACCGGCAAACCCAAATCGCCTGGGGTCTGCAAGATTTCCGCCGCCGCTTCGGCCGTGACGCCGAGGGAATCTGGTTGCCCGAGACCGCGGTGAACACCCCCACGCTCGAGGCGCTCATCGACGCACAAGTTCGCTTCACCATCTTGGCGCCCGAGCAAGTCGCGGCAGTTCGGCGGCCGGGCAAGGACTGGGTCTCGGTCAACCCGAGCACGCTGGACACTGGCCGCCTGTACCGCTGGCTACATACTGACGGCTCGGGACGCTCGATCGCCCTGGCCATCTTCGACGGGCCAGTCTCGCGCGACTTGGCCTTCGGCACCGCCAGCCGCGACGCCGGCACTCTCCTCGCGGCCGTGCGCAGCGCAGGCGATCGTTCCAGCGCCGAAGGCCGGCGCCTGGTGCTGGCTGCCACCGACGGCGAGCTATACGGCCACCACAAGAAGTTCGCGGATCTGACATTGGCCTACGCCACCCACGTTGCGGCAGGCTCGGCAGGCATCGAGGTCACCAACCTGGCCACGTTTCTTGACCGTCAGCCGCCTATCTGGGAAGCCCGGCTGCATCCAGGCCCTGACGGCGAGGGAACCGCGTGGAGCTGTTCGCACGGGGTGGGCCGCTGGCGCCGGCACTGTGGCTGTGCCATGGATGCCAGCCGGGGATGGAGCCAGGCCTGGCGCGGTCCTCTGCGCGAGGCACTTGATCGGCTGCGCGACCGGGCGGCGGATTTCTTCGCCGAGGTGGGCGACGATCTCTTCGCGGATCCGTGGCAAGCCCGCGATGCCTACGGTGAGATCGTGGATGCGCCCCCTGAGGAGCGCCGGCAGTACTTGCAGTCCATGGGCCGCGGGCCGCTCAAACGCGGCCAGACCCAAGCCGCACAGCGCGCGCTCGAGCTGATGGAGATGCAGCGATCTTTGCTTCTCATGTACGCGAGCTGCGCCTGGTTCTTCGACGACATCGCAGGTCTGGAGAGCATGATCGGCTTGCGGCGCGCGGCCCACGCCATGGATGTCTGGCGCGGGTTGGGTGGCCGCCCGCCGGAAAGCGCATTCTTGGACATCCTGGCCCAGGCCAAAAGCAACCAACCCAGCCTCGGCACCGGCGCTGATGTCTTCCGCCGGGCGTGCCAGGCGCGCGTCACTGCAGCCCACGCGCTTGCCCATGCGGCCTTTGCTGCGCTTGCCTCGGGCCCGGCCAGCCTGCGCGAGGTGCCCGGCTTCGACGTCACAATTCCCCAGCCCTCTTCCCAGGCCGAGCGGTCGCTGGCCGGCCGGGCAACTGTGACCCACCGTCGGACCGGCGAGACCACTGCCCTTTCCTTCTCTGCCCAACATGACGGAAAGGCCGGCTTCGAGTGCCAGATCGGTAAGCAACGGCTAACCCTGGCCGACCTAGACCCCGACGCTGCTCGGGCCCTGCGTCTGCATGCCCTGCCCCGCTTGGCCGAGCAGGCCACCAGCACCGCTGGATGTCAGGCGCTGTTCGACATGGCGGATCTGGTAAGCCCTTTCGCCGACGACGAAACCGCCTCTCTGGCGCTCCTCTTCGCAATCGCGCTGACCAAGTTCCTCGAGACCCTGCCGCGCGGCTCGGCCGACGCGGCGGCGTGGAGAATGGCGCTGGTGCTGTTCGAGCGTGCGGCCCTGCAGCCCAACCGCGAGCATGCCCTTCGTGCCCAGGAGGCGGTGTGGGAACACCTGTCTTCCTTCCGCGCCAACCGCCGCCAGCCTCCCAAAGCCCTGCGCATCCTCGCCGCAAGCCTCGGCTTCGATATGGCGTCCTAGTCATACCGACTAGATCCACAGCGTCGGCACGCCGTAGGGCGCGAGCGCGCGGTCGTGCGTGACGGAACTAGTCGACCCTCCGAAGACGCCGCTCATCCCTCCCTCGCTCGCGTCTATGTTGTGCACAGTCGTGCGCGCGCAAGCAAGCCCAGTCAACCATAGCGCCACACTGATCGCGAGCCATCGACCCTTGCAGAGCATCGCTGCCAGACTCTGATATCAGGGACCGGTCCTCGCGCAACGCACCCCGAAGCCGCTGCCGCGGATTCCCGGGGCATCGACGGCGCCTTCGGCCGACCGCAGGTTCGAGGTGGAGGAGTTGTCGCCGCCGCCCAAAACCACCCGGCCGAGGTTGGCAGAGCCCAGAGGGCTAGTCAGAGCGGCGCAGTTATCACATGGAGTTGGGTATGACTCCCAGTACCAGTCCAGCGTCCACTCCACCAAGTTCCCGGCCAGGTCAGCCTGGCCCCACTTCCCGTCGCCTTTCGGAGACTTCGAACCNNCCACGGATAGTACCGCTGCTCGCTCCCACCGGAGGCCGCGTAGTTCCACTCGGCTTCGGTCGGCAGCCGCCCACCGTCCCACGCGCAGAACGCGAACGCCGTGTACCAGTCTAGGCAATTCTGCGGCTGGTTCTCGTTGCTCCCTGCCGTGTCGGTCCACGTCTGATAGTCCGAATCGCACTTCATCGCGNNCGGCCCACCGTGATCTCGTACTTGTCCAGGTAGAAGTCAGCCACCGTCGCTGGGAAACTCTTGTCCGTAAAATCCACGCCGTCGTAGCCCCGATAGAATGCTCCGCCGGGAACCCGCAAGCTGGTGCAGCAGTCCTCGTTTTCCAACGGCCCGCAAATCGCGGCCAGGCCGCGACAGCTTGGCCGCGCTCCGCCTGCTGTCGTAGCTCCGCCGGCACTGCTCGTCCCTCCACTGCTTCCGCTCGTGCCTCCCTCGCTCGCGTCGATGTCGTGCAAAGTCGTGCGCGCGCAGGCCAGCCCAGCTAACCACAACACCACACTGATCGCGAGCCATCGACACTTGCTGCTCATACCCACCAGATTACCAGAAAACTACGCTGCGAGTCTGACCGTGGTCTTGCCGTTGCCATCATAGGTTGAAGTGTAGCTGTTCAACGGAGGTGGATTCCACCCGGTGTTCCAGTGGCCATCGGGATCGTCGAAGACAACCCGGATGTCGTTTGCCGTGCCTGCCAGTTGCGGTTGGGCTCCATTCACAGTCAAGGTGATCTTGACCTTGCCAGGCTGGGTTGATGGGAGCTGCCACGAACAGTCCTCGAACTGAACATTTCGTTGTGCCACTTGGTTGGACATATACGCTTCGGGCAACTGCGCATTCCCTGCGTCCAGTGCGCCTTGGTTATCGGACTCGATGGCTGCGAGCAGGCACCTGTGCAGTGTGCTCAGTTCAGGTACTCTGCCCGCCTCAGAGCCACAGCGTCGGCACGCCGTAGGGCGCGAGCGTGCGGTCGTGCGTGACCAGAGTGGCGTGTTCGACCAAGGCTTGCGCGACCAGAAGGCGGTCGAAGGGATCCTTGTGGTGCAGCGGCAAGCTATGCAGCGCCTCGATGTGTTCAAAGTCCACGGCCAGCTTGGTGAAGCGACAGGCGTCGACCGCGTGGGCGACGCTGCCGGAAAAGCGCAGCCTGCCGAGTGCGCTCTTGATTGCGATTTCCCATGCCGAAATCGCGCTGACCAGCACCACGTCGGCACCGGCAATGGCAGTCCTGGTGCGAGCATTGAACTTGGGGCTGCCCTGCCACCACCACAGGAACGCGTGGGTGTCGAGGAGCAAGCGCATGGTCACCGGCCGTTGAACGCGGCCAGTAGATCAGCCGGCAGCGGAGCGTCGAAATCATCTGCAACCCATACCTTGCCCTTGCCGCCCCCAGGGCGGCGCGGCTTGTGCGGCGTCGAAACCGGCACCAGACGTGCCCGCGGTTTGCCGGCCTTGGCAATTACAATTTCCTCCCCGTCGGCAACGCGATCCACCAGCGCGGAAAGGTGCGTCTTCGCCTCGTACAGATTCACCGTCTTGGCCATGGCCCTCCAATTGAGCATGTCATCCACCACCGAGTTGGTCAAGTTGACCAACTCGCACACCGGTGGCAGTATGAACACGCCCCGCGGGTGCAGCTTGTCGCAAACGGCTGTGCTGGCCGCCGGCGCGCCAGCCACTTCGCAATAGGCACCCAAGCACGCCATGACGTGGTAGTGATCCGCCGTCTGTCGTGGCTCCCGCCTATCCCCCTGGCCGGACGGGACTACAATACGACCTTGGCTAGCAAAAGGACAAATGACGAACAACGTGGGTGACGCGTTCGACCCCATCAAGATCCTTCAGACCATCGATCTGCTGAGCGACCTGAAGGCAGACGCGCTGGAGATGCTCGGGCGCAAGATGTCGCGCGTTCGCGTGCCCGCGGGCGAGGTGCTGTGCCGTGAGGGTGAAGTGGGCGACCGCATGTTTGTCATTGAGTCGGGCGAGTTCGCGGTGCTCAAGCAGGCTGGCAGCGCCGGGCCAATGCAGGTCACAACCATCGGTCCAGGCACGCTGGCCGGCGAAATGAGCCTGCTCGGCAAGGTGAAGCGCTCGGCAACCCTGAAGGCGCTCACCGATAGCCAGGTGCTGGTCCTGGCGTTTGACGATTTCCAGGCCGTGGTAGAAGCCCAGCCCTCGCTGGCCAGGGTGTTCCTGGCCAACGTCAGCCGCAACCTTCGCCGCTCCACCTCGGTGGTGGCCAAGCTGATGGCACGCGACTACGACCAGCGCATCAATGTCGGCTTCTTCGATGCCAAGCACTACATGGCCGGCGTCTTCGCCGAACGCAACGCGAATCGTTTCGCCATCCACTTTCACGAGGCGCGTCTGTCGGCCAGCACGGTTTCGCTGGCGGCCGGCTGCAGCGTAGTCTGCGCATTCGTGAACGACACGGTCGATCGGCCGGTCATCGAAGAACTGGCAGAGATGGGCGTAGGCCTGGTCGCGCTTCGTTGCGCGGGTTTCAACAACGTCGATCTCGACGCAGCCATCGAGTACGGTGTCTCGGTGACGCGGGTTCCCGCCTACTCGCCGCAGGCGGTGGCCGAGCACGCGGTGGCCCTCATGCTGGCACTAAACCGCAAGATTCATCGCGCCAGCAACCGGGTGCGCGAGAACAACTTCTCCCTCGACGGACTGGTGGGATTCAACATGCACGGCCGCACGGTCGGAGTGGTTGGCACCGGGCAAATCGGTGTATGTGCGATCAACATCCTGCTTGGCTTCGGCTGTCGCATCTTGGCCTACGATGTGGCGCAGAACCCGGCCCTGGTCGGCCGCGCCGGCGTGACCTACGTGGGCCTCGATCAGTTGTTCGCCGATTCCGATATCATCTCGTTGCACGCGCCGCTTTTGCCCACCACCCACCACATGATCAACGCCGCCGCTATCGACAAGATGAAGACAGGGGTCATGCTGATCAACACCAGCCGCGGCGCCCTGGTCGACACCGCGGCGCTGCTGGATGGGCTGAAAGCGCGCAAGATCGGCTATGCCGGCCTGGACGTGTACGAGGAGGAGAGCGCCTATTTCTTCGAGGATCTCTCCGACGACATCCTCACCGACGACACCCTGGCGCGCCTGCTTACGTTCACCAACGTGCTGGTCACCAGCCACCAGGCCTTTCTCACGCGCGAGGCGCTCGGCAACATAGCCGACGACACGTTGGCCAGCATCGACGAGTTCGCAGCCGGCAAGCGCGGCGCCGAGCTAGGCCAGTGCGTGGCGCGTGAGCGGTATGCCGCCCGGGCCAAACCCGACGGTGGTGCCAGGAAAGGATAGCGGCCATGCAGGGCCTGATCGGTTTCATACCTTTCCTGGCGCTGTTCGGGATGTTGGCATTCACCCGCATCCCGGCCTATCTCGCCACCCTGGCCACCATGCTCGGCACCTGGGTTCTGGCCAGCGCTATCTGGCATGCCCCCACCGCAGCCCTCACCCACGCCGCGACTGAGGGGGCAGTGACCGCGGTCCTGCCCATTCTGTGGGTCATCTTCGCCGCCATCTTCGTATACTTCGTCAGCACCGAAACCGGGGCCATGGACGTGATCCGGAACATGCTCTGCCGGGCCTGTCCCGACCTTCGCATCCAGGCCGTGTTGATCGCTTTCTGCTTCGGCGGATTTCTGGAAGCGGTGGCCGGGTTCGGCACGGCAGTGGCGATCCCGACCGCCATGCTGATTACCCTGGGCTGCAACCCGGTGGCCGCGGCCACCGTGGCGCTGGTGGCCAACTCGGTGCCCGTGGCCTTCGGCGCCCTCGGCATCCCGGTCATTGCCCTGGCCAACGTCACCCACCTCGACGTTTCCACCCTGACCCGCCACATCGCCATACAACTCGCGCTGTTCGCCGTGCTGGTGCCGGTTGGCCTGGCCAAGCTCGCGGATCGCACGCGGCCACTGCAGGGGTGGGTGGTGCGCGATGCCCTACTCATCGGCGTGGTGTTCTCCGCCACCCAGGTCGCGGTCGCCTTCGTCGCCGGCCCCGAGCTGGTCGCGGTGGTGGCGTCGCTGTTCTCACTGGTGCTGTTTCTCGCTATCCAGCAGTGGCGCAACCCCGCGGCCAAGGGCCTGTTCACTCTGGCGCTCCTGCGCGCCACCCTGCCCTTTCTCATCTTGCTGGTCTTGGTGCTGACCACGCGCCTGATCTCGATCCCGATGCTGCAGAAGCCGCCCTTGTCTTTCACCATGACCGCCACTGGCCACCCGGTGAAACTCGATTTTGCCACCACGCCCGGCACC
>PMJE01000554.1 GCA_003157315.1 Myxococcales bacterium
ACCACCAGGGCCGGGGTCAGGGTGTTCTTCTCTTTCAGATTGACGATGGACACTGTGCCCGGCGCATCCTTCTTCAAGAAAACGTCAGGCAAAGTTGCCTCAATTGTATTGGCCACGTAGCGCAAGGCTGCAGCGTGCGGCCAAGCCGGGCCGGAAAGATCTATGCGTCCGCCACGGTCCAACCCGACGGCCTTGTGTGGGCTGGCACTGGACATGGCGATGGCGGGTCCCAGCAAGCCGAGCAAGGCTCCGATATAGGGATCCTCCGCCGGGTGCAGGATCTTGCGCCACAGCTCTTCATTCATCTTTCCGGCCAGGTTGGGAAGCTGACTGGGCCGGTAGCTTTCGTAGAAGCTGGCCAGCGGCGGATCGGCCTTGCCCAGGTAGACGAGAGCCGCGGCCACGCACCACATCCGGTCGTGGGCGCCCATCTGATAGAAGAGCGGCGCCAGCGCCTGATACGAAGCCACCCGGTCGGGCCGCTTGCTGATCAGCATCTGGTGCTGGGCAATCGTCTTGTTGACTGCCGAGGGACCCGACTCCTGGTACAGCTGCGCAAGCTGCTCCTGGCGCGCGAAATTGTCATGGTCGAGCTTCGCGGCGACCTCGAGGGCCAGCACGGCGCTCTCGCGGTTCTTCAGGTGCTTGATGGCCACGGCAGCCAGCGCGTCCCACAGGCGCAGTTTGAACTCAGTCGGCGCCTCGGCAGGCAGGCGCTTCAATTGCCGTCGGTAGGCGCGCGCCAGATCCTTCCAACTGCGGCTTTCCGTCAGCATGCGCTCGATGGCATCGAACGCGCGCACGAACATCGGGTCATCCTCCAGCACCTGGGTGAACACCGCCACCGCCTTGGCATTGTCCTTCACCTCGTCGCGATAGATGGCGGCCAGGGTGTAGCGGCAGCGGGCGCGGATAGTTGGCTCGGTCTCCAGTCCGGACAGCGTCTCCAGCGTCTCGACCGCCTTGGCCCATTGCTTGCCCTGGCTGTAGTAGTCGAGCATCTTGTACAGGGTCTGCCGCCGCTCGGGCTGTATCGCCAGCGCCTTGGTGTAACAGGCAACTGCGTCGGCGGAGTCATGCAGTTTCTCGCGCAGGATGTCGCCCAGTTCATCCCACAGTTGTGCGCGCTCGTCCTCGTCGCCGACCAAGGCGAGCTGCTTGCGTCGCAGATCGACCACCTCGCGCCACTCCTGGCGGGCGCTACGCAACTCGATGAGCGCCTCCACGTGGCCACGCTTGTGCGGCTCCAAGGCCGCCGCCTCCTCGCGAAAGTGGATGACAGCTTCGCTGTCGGCGATCCGTTCCGCACAGATGGCCATGCGCACGCACAGCGCCGCCCGTTCCGGGGCGCTCAAGCTGGTCAGGCCCAGCGCGTAGACGCGCTCGTAGGCCGCGCCCGCCGCGGCCCACGCCTCACGTTCGAAGTGCAAGTCGGCCGACGCCTGCGCCAGGGGCAGCGAGTGCGGGGACAGCCTGGTGGCGGCCTCGAAGTTGGTCAGCGCCTTGTCGATCTTTCCCAATTGCTTCGCGCAAAGGGCGACCCGTTCGTGTAGCAGCGCGCGGGCCGCGTCGTGATCGGTGGGCGCGCGGCGCAGGAGCATGTCGAGCAGCGGCTCAAGCAGCAACCATTCCTCGCGTGCCTCGCGCAGCTTGGCCAGACGCTCGGCCGCGCTCACCTGCTCTGGATCGATGGCCACCGCGCGGTTGAGCAGCTCCAGGCCGCCCTCTGCATCGTCGAGACGGTCGAGCGCCAAGATGCCCGCCTGGGCCAGCAGGCGCCCCTTCTCCATCGGGTTCTGCGTCTTCTCCGCTCCTTGCAGGGCGAATTTGGCTGCGCGCTCGAACTCGCCCTTGCGGCCGCATAGATCAGCCAGCGCTGCCAAGGCCACCGCATGGTTGGGGTCGCTGTCGAGCGCCCGCAAATACAGCGCCTCGGCGGCAGCCGGATCTTCGGCGGTAAAGCCCTGGGCAACCACCAGCGCACTTTCCACGTCCTTCAGCTTATCGAGCAGCAGGCTGGCCCGCTCCATGCGCAGCCCGCGCGCCAGCTCCGGGTCGCCCTTGCGCTGCGCACGCATTTCGAGCAGATCGCACAGCAGGGTCCACTGCTCGGTCTTGCGATAGAGCTCCTCCAACTTGGCCAACGCCTCTCCGTTGGCAGGATTGCGAGCGGTCAGCGCCTCCAGCATCTCGATCAACGGCTTCCACTGCTCGGTACCGCGATAGATTTGTTCCAGCTTGCCAAAGATGGCCGCGTCGGTTGGGTTGCGCGCCAGTGCCTTGCGCAGCAAATCGGTCAGCGCCTTCCACTGCTCGGTTTTGCGATAGAGCTCTTCCAGCTTGGCAAGGGCGGCTGGATCAGCCGGATTGCGCGCCAGCTCCTTTTCCAGCAGGGAGGTCAGCGGCGCCCACTGTTCGGTCTTGCGCAACAGCGCCTCGAGGTTGGCAAAGGCTGCGTTGTTGTTTGGATCGCGCGCCAGCATCTTTTCGTAGAGCGCACGCAGCGGCTCCCAGCGTTCTGCCTGGCGGAAAAGGTTCTCCAACTCGGCCAAGGCTTCCGGGTTCTGCGGATCGCGGTCGAGTACCTTCTGGAAAGCCGCGATGGCCTCGTCGACCCGGGCGGTATCGCGGGCGCAGACTCGCGCCACGCCCAGCGCGATCTGGGTCGAATCCGCGGCGTCCGCCCCCTCGTGTTCGAGCTGGGCGACCTCCCGGGCGAAGTCATCCCACTGGCCCGCCTTCTCGGCCAGGCGTTTGGCGTCGGCGAGCAGATCGGCATCGCGTGGTTGCAGGCGCAGCGCCGTCATCATCACGGGATAGGCTCGATCCGTGGCGGCAAGCTCTTGGTCCAGTAGCAAGGCCACCTCGCGCAGAGCCTCGGCTTGCGCAGCCGGCTCATGCATGACCTCCGCGCGGCTGATCATGATGCCGACCATGCGCTCCCATTCCTTGCGTTCGCGCAAGAGCGCCAAGCCTCGATTGAGGCCGTCATGCGCCTCCCAATCCCCGGGATCGGCCACGAAAAGCTCCAACCAGGTTTCCACTTCATCGTCAGCAGGCTTACGGCCCGGCTGGGCAGCGATGGCGGCCAAGGCCGCGAGGGTTTCCTGCAAAGATGCGTCCAGGGAAACCGGGACCAGGCCCAGCTCGGCCCGCACCAGGCGCGCGTCGCTGTCGGAAAGCTGCGGCGCCAGCAGGAAGTGCGGCACCCGGGTCTCGCTCGCGCCCAGCACGCGCTGGACCAGCAGGTTCAAGTCCGGATCATCAGGCCGATACCCCACAAAAACCAACGACCACTTGTGATAGAGGCCGGCGACAAAAGCCGCCGCACCGGTGGCACCGATCTTTGCCGGAATCTCGGCGGGGGACAGGCAGAGCGAGGCCGGCACGTCGGCACGACCGAAAATCTGCAGCAGAAAGCGACCGTGGCCATGTTCCAATGAGCTGGCGTTGGCAGCAAACGCCGTCCGGCTCGTTACCTCGGCGTCATCCGCCAGCGCGGTCGCCCAGAGCGCGTCGAACGTCGTCGTGATCAGTCCGCGCCAGGGTGCGTGGGCCACGGTCCTGATGGCATCCGGCACCCGAATGCCTTTGCCATACGCATCCGCCAGAACGTCGCCCAGCGTGCTTTCGTGAAACAGCTCACGCACGAGAGCCAAGGCGGAGGTCAAGCGACCTTTCTGCAGAAGATCGGCAAGCGCGGCCTTGTCCTGGTCGTCAGTAACCCATTCGAGAAAGCACTGGCCGAGCGCAGCCCAGCCGGGAAGTTGGGCCAGCTCGGAACAGCCAGCACCGGCTACCAGTACGGCCTGTCGATTCCTCAGGCGCTCTACCAGCGCATCGGGCAATGGGTGCATGAGATCTCCCTAGGTTTTCCGCGCGGGCGTCCGCTGCAGAACCAGATCTGCACTCGGGGTCACGCCACGCAGAAGTAGGACGGATTTCTAGCACAGAATTGGTTTCCCTTCCCACCGGCGGCGCAGCTAGCGAGCCATGCTGCGGTGGCCCAACGCATGCCGGAAGAATCTCGGAGGATTCAGGGTCCGGTGACGGCCGGCTTCTCCGACGGGCGCAACTTGGCCAGCTCGCGCACCATCAGCATGGCGGCGGCGACGGCAAACGGCAGATCCGCGCAAGGCCCTACCAGATAGATTCCGTAGAAGCCCAGCCAGCGCGGCAGCAGCACAAACAGAGGCATGGCCACCAGCTGCCGGCCGAGGAGGAGCAACGCCGCCTTGCGCGGCTCGTGCACGCTGAGAAAGTAGTGCGCCATGGTTCCGGTCAGGCC
>PMJE01000654.1 GCA_003157315.1 Myxococcales bacterium
TTCGGGCGGTTCGGGCGGTTCGGGTGGTGCGGGCGGTGCGGGTACCGTGCCCGCCGGGAATCCGGTGAATCTTGGAACTGCCACGAACTACGCGATTCTCGCAGAGAGCGGGATTTCCACAGTGCCAACTTCGGCCATTACGGGAAACCTTGGCATTAGCCCCGCCGCCGCCACCTTCATTACCGGATTCTCGCTGATCGCGGATTCCACGAATGTGTTCTCGACCTCGCCGCAGGTGACCGGGAAGGTGTACGCGGCCGACTACGCAGTGCCGACGCCTTCCGTCCTGACCGCGGCTATCGCCGATATGCAGCTCGCGTTCACCGACGCCGCGGGGCGCGCACCAGGTGCCACCGAGCTGGGCGCCGGCAGCATTGGCGGTATGAACCTAGCCCCGGGCGTCTACCAATGGGGCACTGGGCTCCTAATCCCGACGGATATCACCCTCACGGGTACTGCGAGCGACGTCTGGATCTTCCAGGTCGCCAAGAATCTCACCATGAGCAGCGGCACGAAGATCCTCCTGGCAGGTGGAGCACAGTCCAAGAATATCTTCTGGCAGGTCGCCGGTCTCGTGGATCTCGGCACGACGGCGCATTGCGAGGGTGTCATCTTGACCCAAACCTCGGTCACGCTGCGAACGGGGGCGTCGATCAACGGACGGCTGCTCGCGCAGACCGCGGTCAATCTCGACGGCAACTCCGTGGTCGAACCCGCTCAGTAGAAGCCCTGGGTGGGCAGACCAAATCACGCGCCGACGCGACGTAGTGCCGGTGGATCAGAAACGTATGGAATACTCGAAATCAGTCTTTCGATTGCCTTCGGGTGGAGGGAACACGATGCGCCTGCCAGCGCTAGTCAGGCAGCGCTCGACCCGGTGGTTGCCCAACTCGTTCTTTATGACGTGAATGTCAGAAACCGATCCACTTACTTCGACGACGAACCGGAGAACAACCTGGCCTGACAGATACCTGCGTGCCTGTTCGACGCGATCAAAGCACTCAACCATGGCGGGTACATGGGGCGCCATCGCCCTCTCCACGGCGCGCTGGTCGAGCACGCCGATGGACATCTGCAGGTCCATAGCCTTGTCGTCGCCAGCCACCGCAGCGCGGGCCGAGNNCGAAAGGTACCTGCTCTCGCATGCTTCGCCCTGTGCCCTCAGCTGTGCTTGAAGATGATCTTCTTTGCGTCCACGCCTCGGATCTTCTTCAGTTTGCGCATCATCGCGTCCGCCCGCTCCTCCTCACCCACCATCTGTAGGAGGATGAGGCCGGCGGGGCCGGTACGGTCCAAGACCCTATCGTTCATGCCGAGTCGGGTCTTGATGTGGTCGCCGTACTCGGTGAGGACTTTCTGCACGTCAGGCGCGTGTTTGACTCGATCGGTGATGTGGACGCCGACGATGAGATGATCTTCTTTCTTGGCCTTCATCGTTCCTCCGTTGCCATCGGGACAGGGCTGGTTGATCGCGAGACAGTCTCTTCGAGCTTCTGGAAGCTACGGTACACCTCGGAAGCGGCGGCGTCACGGACAGCTTCCAGACGTAGGGAGAAACCTGGATCAAAGCCCCTTGCACGCGGGGTCAGCAGCTGCGGCCCAGACCACGCTATTGAGGTCTTGCACCAGGCGACGCACGCCGGTTGGTACGGGTTGGCATGGCATGCCTGAAACCAAGCAACATGCGCCACCCACCTGAATGGTCCGGCCATCGGCTCGCTCGATGGAATAGTCCACGCCATCTGCCGACGTCGAGTCGACACCGTAAAACGGTGTCGAGCTTGCAGCAAATCCCGCCTGGACGTCAGGGTCGGCCAGATCCGCGGCGATTGTCCTCGCGGTAACCGCACAAGGCGTTCCGCAAGGAGGCAAGGTCCACGAGCAGGAGCCGACGGCAAGCGTGATGGTCAGGGTCCCCGACATGTCAAGCACGTTGCTGTCCCGTCCCTCGAGGCCGTAGTATCCAAACACCAGCGTGGTGGGAATGGAGCATTCTGCCGGCACACTGGCGTCCGGGGCCGGACACGCGTCTGCGCTGCACATGAGGCTGCCAGCGGCCATGCAAGAATACGTGCTGCAGCCATCGGCGTACGACTCCCCAACTGCGAGGACGCCGCCGCTATGCAATACGCAACCCTCGTCGGTAGCGGCACATCCATTGAAAGGCGAGGCGTCCCGGCCAGACGCGCCGGCTTCGCCAGGGGACAAGCAAACCATGGTCGTGCACGCGACCTGCCCGCTCGCCCCGCACGAACAGGTGTTGCAGCCGTCCTTTGCGGTGAAGTCCTCACCTGCAGCGTAGGTGGTGCCGGCGTACACGCAGGAAGAGGCGTCCGTCCCTGGCGCCGCATCGACTCTGCCAAGCCCCTTGCTATCGCAAGACGACGTTGGCGCGGCCCCGCACGCCGCAAGAATGAGAGCAAGCCGATGCACCGTACCTTTCATCGCGTGTCACTCAATTGTCAGGGTATCGGACTACCGTGGGATTGGCCAGCGGCGGTATTAGGTCCTTGGCGTCACGCCATGCAGCTCAGGTCCAGGCTAGGGTTGCCAGATACTCAGGTTGAAGTGTTAATATGTGATCATGTTCAGTGAGACCATCCAACGATCTTCTGTTGTTGCGCGGTTCGCAACTCTCTTGGCACTGGGTGCTGCCGCTGGCTGCTCGTCAGGCAACGGTAGTCCAGCGGCGACCGGAGGTACCTCCGTCACAAGTGGCGGTGCTGGACCAAGCACCGGAGGATCCACAAGTGCGGGCGGCGCTGGCGGGATTTCAAGTACAGGCGGCGCGACGACGTCAGCCAACACGGGCGGAAGTGTGGGAACCGGCGGCACGGCAAGTGGCGGCGCGGCCACAGGCGGAACAACCGGCGGCACTGCAAGTGGCGGCGCGGCCACAGGCGGAGCAACCGGCGGCACTGCAAGTGGCGGCGCGGCCACAGGCGGAGCAGCCGGCGGCACTGCAGGGACCAGCGCGACCGGAGGCGCAAGGACCGGCGGCACTGCAGGGACCAGCGCGACCGGAGGCGCAAGGACCGGCGGCACTGCAGGGACCAGCACTGCCGGGGGCGCGGCCACAGGGGGAGCAACTGGCGGCGCAGCAGGCAACACAGGTGGCGCGGCCACAGGCGGAGCAGCCGGCGGTACGGCAGGGAGCAGCGCCACTGGGGGCGCGGCCACAGGCGGAGCGACCGGTGGCACAGCGGGAAGCGGCGGCGGAAGTGGAGCAGGCGGAGGCACGCTCATCGGCGGCCCTGGTCCGGCCTCACAGCTGATCGCCCAGAGTGGCACCGACTGGGGCAAGTTGGTGATCGACACCGAAATAGCTGGCAAGACCTCGCTTGGCTCCACCTATCCCGAGGGGCTGATCCTGCACGGGATGTCCAAGGCCTACAAACGACTCAAGGATCCGACCTATCTCACGTTCCTGACGACATCGGCGGGCAAGTGGGGCGTTGCCGACGGGTCCAGCCTCGACAACGTCATGCACATGGCCGCGCTGTGTGACACCTACGAAATCACGCAAACCGCCAGCTACAAGGCGCCTGCGGATGCGACTCGAAGGATTTTTGATACCTACCCCACCGTCCAGGGCGCCTTCTGGCACGCCAACAATGGGACTCGTGACCACCAGCTTTGGGGTGACGGGGTCTTCATGTCCCTGTCCTTCCTCACTCGCTACGCCACGGTTTTCAACGATCCGACGGTGTACCCCATAGCGGTCACAAACCTGTCCGTCACGGCGACACACCTGAAGAACTCCGCCACCAATCTCTTCTGGCATGCCTACGATGACAGCGGCGTCGCGACCTGGTCAAAGACCGCAAGCAAGACCAACGAAATAAGCTGGGGCCGCGCCATGGGATGGTTCTCACTGGCAAGCGTGATGACTCTGGAAATGCTGCCGGCCGATGATCCGGGTCGCGCTCAGATAGAGACGATTCTCAAAGATCTCCTCACTGCGGTTGCCAAGTACCAGGATCCGGTCACGGGACGCTGGTTCCAGGTTGTCGACATGGGGACCGATACGCGGGACTGGGTCGAGACGTCCTGTTCCGCCATGTATAGCTATGCAATCTGGTGGGCCTATCAACACGGGTTGCTGGATGCGAGCTACGCCGCTGTGGCTACCAAGGGTTTCAATGGCGTCATGCAAATGGTGACCAAGAACGCAACCAACCAGACCACCATTGCGAAGATTTGTACGGGCCTAAACGCCTCGGCCGCCGTGACGGACTATTTCAGCCATGCGACTGCATCGAACGACCTGCATGGAATCGGCTCGTTCTTGCTCATGTGGGAAGGAATGCAGTAGTCAAGCTGCCGCTCGCCGCCCGGCCATGATTCACGCGTTCAACAACTGAAGAGCTTGCAACGAAGTGGTGGCTCGGCATAATGGCGCCATGAAAATTTCCCATGCGCTGGTTCTTGCTTGCCTCGCCACGTGCGCGGCGGGTGCGTTGTCGTGCTCAAGCGAGAGCGCCAATCCTTCGGAGATCGGAACCGATGCGGCCAAGCAGGCCGACGGGGCCTCCGCCACCTCGAACGGCAGCGATGCGGGAGCGCTGACACCGGACGCGCAGGGGCCGGATGCGCAGGAACCGAACCCACAGGGGCTAGATGCGCAGGGACCGGACGCGCAGGGGCTGGATGCACAGGGACCGGATGCGCCCGGGCTGGATGCGCCGGGGCTGGATGTGCAGGGACCGGATGCGACTGTGCTCATCGATGCCGGCGTGGACCTAGCCACTATCGGTGGATCGGAGGCTGGGGCGAGCGAGGCGGGGGTGGCCTCCGACGGGGCGACCCGGGACAGCGCTGCGCCCAATCTGGTACCAGACGGCGGCGCTATCCTTGGTGGCGACACTGGGCTCGACGCAACGGCGATGGACGCGAATGCCACGGAGGCGCGAACGCCGGATACCACTCCATTGGATGCAAGCGCGCCCCCGGCAAAGATCGATGGGCCGGCGGCCGACGTGATGGCGAAGGACGCGACGGTTGACAGTAAGACTCCAAGCTTAGACGTGGGACTGGACGCGGGACCGGCCAACTGTGGGCACATCAAATGCGATTGCACCTTCAACGGGATCAAGCTTTGGGGCAACGTGCAGTACACGGACATCTTCCCAGACTTCAAGGTAAAGATTTCTCCATTCCCCGACCTGAACGTCTATGAGACCTACTTCCCCGCGCAATGCGGAGAATGGCATACGGTCACGGCGTTCCCTGACTTCACAGTGCAAATCGTCGACATGTTCGAAGACTTCGACATTGCCTATTCGCCGTTCCCCGGCATCCCCTACTAGCTCGCATTATTCACCACAAACGGATTGCCGACGGTCACACCGCAACAGAATAGCCGGCGCAAGCGCGCCTACTCGTCGCGGCCGACCCCAGCCCGTAGCACTTTCTTGGCGCCTTGCACGCGCTTGTCAGCCAGCATGCGGTTCTTGGCCCGGCGCGAGCGGCGCCGCTTCTGGCGGCGAATGCGCTCGCTCTCCTGCTGTTGCTGGCTCTGCCGGCCGAGCCGGTCGGCCTCGATTCGATCGGCCAGCAGCTTGCGCGCCAGGTAGCGGTTGAGTCCCTGCGAGCGCTCCTGCTGGCACTTGACGGAAGTTCCGGTCGGCCGGTGTACCAGCACCACGCAGGTCGCCACCTTGTTTACGTTCTGCCCGCCTTTGCCGCTGGAGCGGACGAAGCTTTCGTCCAAGTCCTCTTCCTGGATCTGCAGCGCGGCCATACGCAGACGCAGGGCGTTCGCTTTGTCAGATGAAACCGGAAACAAGGCCCCGCTGTTACTCATGCCTCATCCTCATCATCACCGGCCTCGTCTTCTTCGCCATCGGTCATCCGCACGTCCTCCCAAAAACGATCCCACGCCTCGCTGGTCGAGGTCAGCGCGATGGCCATGCCCGGCGACAAGCTGCCCTCGTGGCTGCCTTCCAGGTCGGAGAAACAACGCACGACCACGCCCACGGCAAACACCATCTCGCCGCGCGGGCCGAGCACCCGCACGCGCAGCAAGGTTCCCACC
>PMJE01000117.1 GCA_003157315.1 Myxococcales bacterium
GTGGCCGTTCTGGACCCCAACGGGACGCCAGTAT
This sequence comes from Myxococcales bacterium, assembly GCA_003157315.1. The sequence continues at coordinate 35 of PMJE01000117.1, forward strand.
ACGCCGCGGATTGGGGCACCAGTGGCGTGTCGGATGTCAACGGCATAGCGTTTGACAAGAGCTCGCCAGCCAACATCGTCATCGGGGGATCCCTCGGTGCCACCATCACCATGCCCAAAGCCGACGCCAGCTTGATCACGGTTACCGACCAGGGCAAGACAGACGGCTTCGTGGCCAAGCTGAACCCCAACCTGTCTGCGCAGTGGGCCATGTCATTCGGCGACACCAGCTACGGCCAGGCTGTCAAGTCTTTGGCCCTGTCGTCGACCGGCAACGTGTTCATCGGTGGGAGTTTCGAGGGCACGCTCACCGGGCTTAACGGCCTGACTTCAAACGGCAACGCCACGACCGACGCGTTCAGCGGGGAGCTCTCCGGGGTTGACGGCTCGGTGATGTGCGCGCAAGAGTACGGCGATTCCCAAGGTACGCAATCGGCCAATTTCGTCACCGTGGCGAATGGCACGACCGGGTCCTTGGCCAACAACGTGGTGTACGGTGGCAGCTACTCGAACACGATCACGTTCGGCTCGTCCGTCCTCAACTCGGGCAGCCCCGGTACGGGCTACAACTTCCTGGCTCGCCTGATTCCGTAGTGGGAAGATCGGAAGGTTAGCCGGGCACGGCCGGCTGGTTGAAGGGGCGTCCAGAAATGGGCGCCCCTTTTTCTATATGCAGGCACCAGCACCGGAGACTACAGGTAGCGGCGAAGCAGCGGGGCACATGGTTCTCGCGGGCTGATCGGGACGATTCCCCGACGGGAAAGCGACCCGGCAGGAATTGTCACGCAACGGAATAGTGACGGAAAAGCGACAAAAGCGCGGACGCAACCATTTCTATTGACCCCACGATTTGCCGATTGCTATAGGCACTCCATCCTCGAACCACGCGGAGGCCCTATGAATCGCGCGAAAATCTTTGGCATGGTGGGATTCTGCGTACTTGCCGTCCTGGCAGGTCTGCCCCGCTTGGCGATGGCTCAGGGTGCTGACTGTTCGGCTTTGCCGAATCCAGTCTACTTGGCCGGCACGACAGCAGTCATCCCGGTCATCCGCCTCATGGGCGCGCGGCTGAAGCAGGTCGGCGTAACCCTGCTCTGGAACGAGAACAGCGAAGGTTGCGGCTCGGTCTACACGCTTGCTTTCGGGACGAGTGCAGGCCAAAGGACCGTGTACTCGCACTACACTGAGGACCCGCCGCAATCGGGCAAGGTGTACTCCACCACGTGCAACGGGCCCCTCGGCAGGAGCCCGGACCTTGTAATTAACGACGTCGCGTGGACGAGTTGTGCGGCGGCGTATTCTGCTAATCCGTCAGCTCCTCCCACTCCCCTGCCATCGACTTTCAGCGAATTCCCGGGGCCAGTGCAGGGCTTGGTGCCCATCGTCGCCATGAGCTTCATCCAATACAACGACATCACCACAGAGGAGTTGTCGGACCTCTACGTCTGCCTCTCCAATGGACATATCCTGACTTTCACGGCCGACCAGCTTATTTTTGACTACAACTCGCAGACTAGCGGGATGCGCGAGTTGTTCGCGCGCGGGCTCGGATTGCCCAATGCTTCTCAGTTTGCGACGGGTGCCGGCAGCATAATTACCGCTGAAACGATGGTGACGACCTACGTCGGGCCCGCGATATCGGCAAACCAAACCATCGGCTACACGTCGACAGAGTTCTACGACCAGTACCGCAATCGGGTGCGCGCTCTCAAGGTGCGAGGGGTGAATCAGAAACTGGCCTACTGGCCCGACTCGGACATGACCAGCACCGACAAGCTCAACCTCCGCGAGGGCCGTTATACCCTGCAAGGCACGCTCCGATTGGTGGCTGCGGTGGACAGCCAGGGCGTGCCGATCCCAGACGCGGCAAAGCATGTTGTCGATTGGTTCCAAGGGAATCCGGTGCAGGATCCAACCCTGCAACTTCCCTTCGACATCAACGAGATTTACGCGCAACGAGGCGTGGTTCCCCAGTGCGCGATGAAGGTGACAAGAGATGGGGACATGCCGGTGTTCAGCCACTACAGCCCTCCCCAGCCCTGTCATTGCAGCTTCCAAGTGCTGGCCACGGGAAAGACGTGCATTCCGGGCTGCACGGCTTGCGCAGATTCGTCCACCTGCCCGACAGGCAAGATTTGCAGTCATGGATACTGCGAGTAGCTGCTCGCCGATGCGAAGGAGAAATGCGATGTGCGGGCAAGTGACACAAGGAATCTTGACCGTTCTTTTGGGCGGCCTGCTGCTGGGCGGGTGCGGGTCAAGCAAAACGCAGGTAGACGGCCCACCACTCCAGAAGCTAGACGCCGGCCCTACGCCGCCGGACGCTCCGGCAGCAGTTTCGTGCCCGCAGCCGGACGCCAGTGACGCCGTTGTGGCTGGGACTTGCGACGAGGATGCTTTGGGCGAGAGCTACTTCATCATCAACTGTACTCCGGGCGGAGGCGGGACACCGGTGTTGCGCCAGGATCCGGTTCCCTACCCGACCTGCAAGAACCTCTGATGGGAATGTCTTTCATGAAGTTGGGGCGGGGCCTCTGCCCGCGAAGATCCATGGGCGTCGCGGTGTTCTTGCTTGGCTTGTCTCTGGCAGGTTGGGCAGGTCCGGTGTTCGCGCAAACTCACGCGAAGAAGCCGAAAGAGCCCGCGCCCGATCCGATGGCCGAGATCGAGAAGGTCAAGGCGGAATTCGAGCAACGCCTTGCCGACGGCGAGGCTGCGGCCAAGGCGCGCGAGGAAGCCATCCGCAAGGAACAGGCGGCTGCGATCGAGGCCGCGCGGGATGAGGCGGACAAGCGCATGGCCGCGGATCGCAACGAGCGCCAGGCCGAAGTCCTGCGCCTGCAAAAGGCACTGGATGAGGCGGCCGCGCGCGAGGATGCG
>PMJE01000037.1 GCA_003157315.1 Myxococcales bacterium
GCCCGGGACTGGACATGACGGCAAGTATACGCCGGTTCGCGCCCGGCAGCAGCCTGGGTCCTTCCCGCTTCATCCTCTCCATCGAGTACCAAGCCGCGCTCGCGCAAAAACCTGACAACATCGGACTGCTGTTGGCCGCATAGATCTTGAACGAACCCCACTCTCAGTACCGGCACACAGAAGCCGCGCTATGCACGCAGGGATCACCCGACGAATCTCGAGGAAATTTCCTACTGGTTTGACTTGGCACCGAATTGTCGCTGCGCGCGACTGACCGCACCTACGCCCCGTGGCGGTTCCAAAACTCGGCGGGGGTCACGATTGCGTAGCGGTCCCTGAGGGCGAGCAGATCATTGTCGCCGGTGACGAGGTAGTCCGCCTGGGCAGCGAGAAAGGTGCCGAGAACCGGCAGATCCTTTGCGTCGCGGGCGCTGTTGTCCGACACAGCCACGGGCTCCACGATGTCGGCCTCAATGGCCAGAATGTCAATCAGGTCCGCGAAATCGGCCGGTTGCCATTTCAAGCGATGGTTCAGACGCGGTAGCACGCGCGCCAACTCGTCCAGCAAATAGCGGGACAGCACCACGTCCATGGCGCCCTGCCGCCAGGCCGTAACNNCAGAACGACGCGCAGACCGGGCAAGGCACTAGCCCTTCTTCTTTCGGCTGGTCCTGCCGCCCGTCCCCGCGCGAACCTTGGCTGTCAGCCGATCGATCTCGGCCAGCCCTTGCTCCATCGGCACCGTGGCGTACGACTCGGCCAGCCGCGCGGCTAGGGCATCAAAGCGCTCGTGCATGTGGCGGATTCGCGCGAACAGACGGGCATCCACCAGGGCGGCTACCGGCTTTCCATCCTTGTTGATGACGATGCTGTCGCGCCGGAATTGCACCTGGTTGATCATCTCGCCCAGGTTCTGACGGAAGGAGACGGCGCTGGTTTCGGTGATCATGGCCTACCNNCGCGGCACACTGGCCAGAATCCAACGCGACAAGAGGATTCTTGAGGTAGATAGCATCTCCCACCCGCTTAAGACCGCCGCTGAGTAGACTGCTGACGTGCGCGCGATCGAGGACAAGAACCTCATGGCGATCCGCGCGGCACACCGACCTGGCGCAACCGATCGCCAAGACTGTCGCGGAAGGCGAGTAGCTCGCTGCGCTCGAGCGGCACGAGCATTCGAGGAAGCGGATCGACCGGGAACTGTCCGAGAAGCCAGGCCAACACGCCTGGGTCAAGCCCGGCGTCCTTGCGCAGGGCGAGCGGAAGGTCCCGCTCTGGCGGATAGCCCGCGCGATCGAGGAAGAGAAGGTCGACCAGATCGCGCGGCTCGGACCTGGACAAGATGCAGGTGAGCTTGTTCGCGCGCAGGTCTGCGAGGGATTCGACAGCTACCCCCTCCACGGGCTCGCCGGCCGTCTCGATCCGGGGCGTGGGATCGAACACCAAATCCATCTCGAGCGCGGGCTGGGCTGGGCTCAAGGCCACGCGCACGAAAGTCCCGGCATCGCGCCGCACGCTGATGTCGACGCCTGTCTCGTCGGCCACGTCGGGGAGCAGGCTGACCATCTCACGCAGGGCCTTCTGCGAACGAAAGAAGAGGTCCGCATCGGCCGACAGCCTGTGGTGGAGATACACACCGGCCAAGGCCGCGCCCCCACCCAGAAGCGAGTCCACGCGCCGCTGGCACGCCTGGAGAACGCGTAGCTCGCGCAGCCCCACGATCCTGCTGTCGAACGTCGCCGGCATAGGGGCTATCGACTCTTGCCGAACGCCTCGGGTGGCGGCCAGGCGGGGCACGGCAGTTCGAGAAGAAAAGCCCACATAGCGCGTGTGCGCCCGAGGTAACGGGTCAGGCGGGGCCAGATTCGTCGAATGTCGTCGGGCGTGACGAAAAGCCAAACGTCACGGGTGTTGGCTTCACGAAGCAGGGCGCCCATCCAATAGGCCCGAACCTCGGGCGAAGGGTCGGCCAAGTGCACGCGCAAATCCGCCACCGTGGCGTCAGTCCACCACAGAAAATATGGCCGCGTGTTCCCGTCGAAAAGCGACGGCGATGTGGGCGGCAGCGGCAGGGCAGACGGTTGCATAGCGGCTGTACAGTATACGCAAGGTTATAGTTCCTTTCCGGATAACGGAACATGAAAGCCCACGCCCTACCAGGGCGAACAGGCGCGCCCCATTGGCCCGGCCCGCCAAGTGGCCGCAGATCTGCACCTCGACCATCTTGCCATCGATCACCTCAGGCAGGCCGACGAGTCGCTCATGCACGGCTTCGGGACCGGCCTCGCGAAACCAGGTGTCGAGCGGCACGGAGAAGCCCTGCTTGCGATCGCTGTCCAACGCCGGTGGCAGCCACCGGCGCGCCAGGCGTCGCTCGATGCGTCGGGTTTCCACGCGTTCTGCCACACGTGGACCAGATCTCACCAGAGGACGCGCACGGGGTAACGACCGATCTGGGAGTCCGGCGTGACCAGTGCGCAATCCTCGTGGATGGCCTGGCAAATCAAGATGCGATCGAACGGGTCACCGTGAACATCGGGCAGCCGCTCCAGGAAGGCGAGCGCCTCGCAGTTCAGCGTTGCCTCGCCAAACCCGAGCCGCGCCATCGCTTCGCGCACGAACACCGAAACCGGCCGATCGAGGCGCAGTATCCCTCGCTTACGCGACTTGAGATGAATCTCCCACGCAGACACGGGTGACACCAGTACGTCGTTCTCGCGTGCCGCCACCGCAGTGCGGGCAGCCTTGCTCAGCCTCTCGGGCGCGTCGGCGGCCCACAGAAACGCGCAGGTGTCGAGCAGCAGCTTCATGACTCGTCCGCACCTGGGTCGCCACGGGTGAAGGCCGCCATTTCTTCATCGGAGAGAGGGTCGTTGAAGCTTTCGGCCATCTGCACGACGGTGCCGCGAAGCACTCCAAGCGGGCGTTTCGGCCCACGCGATGGGGCTAGTGGACGCAGCTCGGCCACAGGCGTGTTCCTATCGCAAATAATCAAGGTTTCCCCTTGCCTAACGCGCTTGAGGTGACGCGACAGGTGGGTCTTGGCCTCTTGAATGTTGACCGACTTCACGCCCTTAGTAGACCATATTCCTGGTCAGGTCGCCAGCCTGGCAAGGACGGGGCAAGAACCGCTACTTGGTTAGACGGCTCCCGTTCAGCCCACGGAAATACGCGATGGTGGCC
>PMJE01000268.1 GCA_003157315.1 Myxococcales bacterium
CTCGATTCCGGCTGCGGCGCCTGTGCCTCCGGTTCTGCTGCCAGGTTGAGTTGGTACGCGGTTCGCAAGGCGGGCGTCGAAAGAATGCGCAACCCTTCGTCCAAGACCTCGCGAATAGTGTCGACCTCCGGTTTCAGCTCGTGGGTCAGTTCCGGCCCCAGAACCTCCGCCGAGCACTCCCGCGACAGACGCTGGTGAGCACGCCTAATCTCGGTAGCGTCCGCCTGCCGATCCACACCCAAGGCCTGGAAGTAGTCACCCTCTTGGGCCAACCCGTACCGGGCGACCACCCGTTCGCTNNGCCATGGCCCGCTCGCGCGCGATCTGCAAATCGCGTACTCCGATGTGCGAGCCCTCGTTGGCTCCAGCGCCTGATCGTGCGGGGCTCAAGGCCCCAAAGCACGACAAGGCAAAAGCGATCTGCCAGACCGTCGCATCGGGCAGACCGCTGGAGCGTGCGACCTCGTCCAACGAGCGCACCCCATCGAACAGGAAAGGTACGCGCGCCTCCGCTGGGTCGACCAGCATTTGCGTCACCATGTCGGCCGAGCCGCCCGAGGCGTCGAGAACGAATAAGTTCTTGCCCGAGCCGACGTGATCCGCAATCTTCTCTGTCGAATAGCCACGCGCAAGTCCCTCGCGGACCAGGGCCGCGGGATGGCGCAGAAGTCGGGTACGGTCAGGTCCGGCTATCATCCCGGGTTCCATCTGCCAGCGTCCGGTGGTCCAGCCAAACAGCGTCAGGACGATGCTTTCGTAGTGGCGGCGCACCGCTGGCAACAGCTCATCGCTGCGCAACAAGCCCATGTCGACCAGCACCGCTCCGACCTTGCGACCCGTCGCATCGATGATCTTCTCCACCTCTCCCTGCTGCTGCGGCGACACCACCCGTTCGCGGACCAGCATGGCCAGCATGCGATCCGCCACGTCGTTCGATGCGGCCATGACCGGCAAACCCGCTTCGAAGTAGACGTTTTTCTCAACCGGCTCCTGCCAGATCCTCAAACGGCCGGTGGTTCCGTCAGCGAAGATGTGGCCCATCAAAATAGGCAGGTCGATCTCAGCCAGCTCGCCCACCGAGGGAGGACCCGCATCCCCGACGGCCTGCAGCGCGGTCGACATCTCTGCCTCGATGACATCATCGATGCCCGCGGCCAACCGGCCAAGTAGCTGCGAAACTTCTTGGTTCACTTGCGCCATCACAACACGCTCTGGGGATCGACGTCGATAGCCAGCCGTAGGTCACGCGGCAGGGTCACCCCGGCCGCGGCCCGCGCCGTGGCCTGTAGTTTGGCCCGATCGGTCCCGCGCAACCAGATCTGATAGCGACTGCGACCGCGCAACCGGCGAATGGGTGCCTCGGCTGGCCCCAGGACCAGGATGTCGGTGCCCGCCTGCGCACGGGCGTGGGCAGCCGCCGCAGTGGCGGCGGCGCGAACCGAGGCTTCATGACGGCCGTCCAAGCGAAGAGCGATCATACGCGAAAACGGCGGATAGCTCGCGCTTTCTCGCCGCGCCAACTCATCACGCACAAAACCCTCGTAGTCGTGAGTGCGCAGAAACTCGATGGCCGGGTGCTCCGGGCAATAGGTCTGCACCACGATGCGGCCCGGCCGATCGCCACGGCCAGCCCGCCCCGCTACCTGTTCAAGCAGCTGGAAGGTCCGCTCGGCCGCACGGAAGTCGGGCAGGTGCATGCCCTGGTCAGGCTGCAGCACGCCNNGGTGGTGTCCCGGTCCAGCCGCGCCACGCGGGCCGAGGGAAAAAGCGCGCGCACCACGCTCTCCACCCGCTCGGTGCCGGTGCCCAGCCCCTGTAGCGTGGCCTGTTTGCACGCCGGACAGCGAGGGGGAATGGCCTCTGCTCGACCGCAGTAGTGGCAGATGAGCTTCTCGCGCCCGCGGTACATGGTCATGGACACGTCACAGCTCGAACAGCGCAAGACCGTGCCGCAAGCTTGGCAGTGCATGAGCGTGGAAAAGCCGCGCCGGTTGAGAAAGAGAATAGTCTGTTCGCCGGCCGCCAGGGTGGCCGCCACGGCCTCCAGCAAGGGCGGGGCCAGGAGTTGGTCCGGACCCATCTGGTGGCGCCGCAGATCGATGATTTCGACTGGCGGCAATGGCCGTGTTGCTGCGGCCGGATTGGCCCGCGTGGGCAGCAGCAGACGGCGAAACCGCCCTACCAGCACGTTGCGGAAGCTTTCCAGCGACGGCGTGGCCGAACCCAACACCACGACAGCCTTGGCCTGGTGGGCCCGCATCACCGCAAGATCGCGGCCGTGGTAGCGCACGCCGTCCTCCTGCTTGAAGGATCCATCGTGTTCTTCGTCCACCACCACCACGGCCAGCGCACGCACGGGCGCAAACACGGCCGAGCGTGCGCCCAGCGCAATGCCAACCTCACCCGTGCGCAGACGCCGCCAAGCCGCCCGACGGTCCGCAGGAGGAAGAGCACTGTGCAGAACCGCTACGTCGTCACCAAAACGAGCGCGAAAGCGTGCCGCGAGCTGCGGGGTCAACGCGATCTCTGGTACCATAACCAGCGCCCCTTTGCCCTGCGCCCGTGCCTCAGCGATGAGGCGCAGGTAGACTTCGGTCTTGCCCGAACCTGTGATGCCGTGGAGCAAGAAGCCGCTGTATCCCTTGCCCAGCGCCGCTGTCAGTGCGTTGAACGCGGCTGCTTGGTGCGGGTTGAGAACGGGAGGCTCGACTGCAGGCCGCGACGCCGCAGCTGCCGGCCCAGCCTTGCGCCTGCTCTTGCTCGGACCGGCCACCCGGTCGATGATCTCGACCAGGCCTCGCTCGAAAAGATGCGCCATGCGCTGCTTGGCCCCGGCGCTAGCCCGCGCCAGAGTCGTCGGGCTCAGGCTGCGCGCCGCGCGCAGTCTGGTCAGCAAGGCCCGGTCTTCCGCATCGAGTGTGAGCCCGGCCATGTGCGAACGCCCTTTCGCCTCCAGGTCGACCAAGCGCCGTCCTGCCTCGGTGAGATGGATCCGACGTGAGGCAACCGCCCGCTCGCCGCGCGGAAGAGCCGAACGCAGGACTTCGCCGAGCGGGGCCAGGTAGTAGCTGGCCGCCCAGCGACAGAGATCCATTATCGGTTCCTCGATCGCGGGTCCGTCGCCCACCACCTCAGCAATGTCACGCACCTGGCCGGCCGCGGCTTCTGGATACCCCACCACGAAGCCGGTCACCTGGCGTGAACCGAACGGCACAATCACCTCGGTGCCGAGCGGCAGGCGCACCGCGGACAGAGGATCGCGATAGGTAAAGGTTTCATCCACCGGCAAGGTCACCGCCACCTGTAACAAGGTGCCACGGGCCTCTGCCGAAGTTCCGAGTGCTGTGCTCACGTCTCGCGCAGAAGTTTCTCCGCGCCCGCGCGCACCGCCGCACCGATGTCCGCTCGGCGAAGCGCGTAGCGCAGCACGGCCAGCACATAGCCTGAGCGATCCCCAGCGTCAAAACGCTCGCCTCGCAACTTCACACCGTAGAGCCCGTCGTTGGCGCACAGGGTAGAAAGAGCGTCCGTCAGCTGAATCTCGCCACCCTTGCCCGGCTTAGTGTTGGCTAGAATGGGAAAGATCTCGGGTGGCAAGACATAGCGGCCCACGATCGCCAGTCGCGAAGGTGCCTTGCCGGGCTCGGGCTTTTCCACCAGCTGGTTGAGGCGGAACACGCCCCCGCCCACCGACTCGCCGTCCACTATTCCATAGAGGTGCTCCTGCCCCGGGGGAACCTCCCAGAGCGCCACCACGCCCTTGCCATACTTCGCGTAGACATCAAGCAGCTGCTTGATAGCTGGCGGGTCGCCTTCGACCAGATCGTCGCCCAACAGGACAGCGAAAGGCTCATCCACGACCAAGCCGCGGGCGCACAGCACCGCGTGACCCAGGCCGCGCGCCTCCGCCTGCCGAATGGCCGAGATGTGCGCCAGATCGGTTAGCCGCCGTATCATTTCCAGTTCCACAAGCTTGCCCCTGCGTTCCAGCGCCTCCTCCAGCTCAGCCGCGCGGTCAAAATAGTCAACCAGCGCGTCCTTGCCCCGGCTAGTGATGAGGATGAGATCGCGAATCCCGCTGGCCACGCACTCTTCCACGTTGATCTGGATGGCGGGCACGTCCACGATGGGCAGCAGTTCCTTCGGGACAGCCTTGGTCACCGGCAAGAACCTGGTCCCAAATCCCGCGGCCGGGAGTACTGCCTTGCGAACCGGTTTTACAATCGCCATGGCCCCTGAGGGTAGCCTACCGCGAGGCTGCGGTCACGTCGTGGGTGGCTTGACATGGAGGATGTGCGCCGGCATCCAAGTCGGATCGAGGCGAACGTAGTTCCACTCAGCGCGCCAGGTGTAGGTAGATTCAGTCAGCAAGTCCGTCAGTTCATAGCTGGCCGGCACTTCTTCGAGCAAGACCTTGCTCCGCTCCGTCCGATGAAAAAGCTCCGGGACCAGGCGAATGGTACCGTCCTGCACGTTGTGCGGGTCCAGATTGACGACTGTCACCAGCACGTCTGCCAGATTGGGCGTGGTCTTGGCGTAGGCGATGATCTTGGGATTGCTCGATTCCAGAAATCTGAGATTGCGGCTGAGCGCGAGCGCGGGATGGGCGCGCCGGATCCGGTTCACCGCGCTGACCAACTCCTTGATGTTCCCGGGCCGGTCCCAGTCCCANNAACGCGCGGTTCTCGCACAGTTCGAAACCGCTGTAGATGCCGTAACTCGGCGACAGGGTCGCGGCCAGGATCAGGCGCACCATGAAGGCCGGACGTCCTCCCTGTTGCAGATACTCATGCAGAATGTCGGGCGTGTTGGCGAAGAAGTTCGGCCGCAAGAAGTCCGCGGTGTCGGTGAGAAAGAGCTCGGTCGCATATTCTTCCAGCTCCGGACGCGAGTTGCGCCAGGTGAAGTAGCTATACGACTGGGTGAATCCCAGCTTGGCTAGTCTCTTCATGCGCTTGGGCCGAGTGAATGCCTCGGCCAAGAAAAGCACGTCGGGATGGTCGCGGTGTACGCGGGCTATCAGCCACTCCCAAAAGCTCACCGGTTTGGTATGCGGGTTGTCGACGCGAAGGATACGAACCCCCCGCTTCACCCAGAACAACACGACATCGAGCAAGGCTTGATATAGTCCCTCACGATCCTCCGTGTCGAAATTGATGGGGAAGATGTCTTGATACTTCTTGGGCGGATTCTCGGCGTACTTGATGGTTCCGTCCGGCCGCTTGCTGAACCAGTTCGGGTGCCGCCCCACCCAAGGGTGATCGGGCGAACACTGCACCGCAAAGTCGAGCGCGATCTCCAGTCCCAGCCCGCGCGCCATCGCCACGAAATGATCGAAATCGGCTAGGGTGCCCAGCTCAGGATGGATGGAATCGTGGCCGCCCTCATCGGCACCTATCGCCCACGGTGAGCCCGGATCGCCGGGCTGGCATTCCTCCGAGTTGTTGGGCCCCTTGCGATGGCTGTGGCCAATCGGATGGATGGGCGCAAGGTAGAGCACGTCGAACCCCATGGCGGCGATCTCAGGTAGGCGCGCCTCAGCCTCAGCAAAGCTCGCGCTGCGCCCGAGCTGAGTGCCCTGCGAGCGCGGAAAGATCTCGTACCAGGCACCAAAACGACCCCGTTCGCGATCGACCCAGAGAGGGAGTTCCGCGGAAAAGCTTTGCAAGTCCTCGCGCGGATCGCATCGAGCTATCAGCTCGGCCAACAATGGATCGAGAATCAGCTTGACCTGCTCGGCCATCGTCTTGGCGGAAGCGATCGCGTGTCGCGTTTCAATGAGCGATACCCTATCCCTGCCGTGGGCCACTTTGATTGAGGCGTCGATGACGTGCAGTCCCTCCAGCAATTCGCTCGAAACCTCCTGCCCCGCCACAACTTTCTTGTTCAACTCGGCGACAAAGGACCCGAAGCGGTCGGTCCACGCCACCACGGTGAATGCGTGCGGCCCCACCTCATGGGGGCTGATGGTCGCATACCACCGATCGTTGAAAGCCGGATCGGTCAGCAGCACCGACTCGCGCCAATCAAGCCGTTTCCGATCCGGCGCCGCCGGCATGCTGCCCAAGCTCAGCTCATCCGCCGCCAACTTGCGCCACAGGACCGCAGCTCGGAGCAACTCGTGCCCGTCCTTCCAAATATCGGCGGCTACTTCCACCTTGTCGCCCACCACTGCCTTGGCCGCGAAACGGCCGCAGTCGATCCTCGGCGTCACATTCTCGATCACGATCCGCACTTGCTGCATAGGCTTCTTGTACTACAAGAATCGGCCCGACGTCGGCTGAAGTAAGAGCATCTCATCACTCTTGACACGGGGTAGTTTCGGTGGCTTTCTGGGGCGATGAAGAAACTAATGGGAATGGCGCTTCTGTTGGCTTCTGTCGCGGGTTTCGGCTGCGGCGGTTCCAGCATATCCAATTTTCGTATGCAGCTCGCGCCGGGAGCGATCCGGCGCTCGGAGGTACTGGTGGTGGTACCAGTCGACGCCTCACGGACGGTGTTCGAGGGCGACTACTCGGATGATCCACCGAGCGTTGCGCAGGGGAGGATCACCCTGCAGACCTCCTACGCGCCTCGTCTCGCCGCGGCAATGCAAGCAGCGGGTTTGCGGGCCATGGTCGCAGGGCCGGGGGTGCCCCCCGATGCGGTGTTCATCTATCTGCAGGTCACGAAATTCGACGCCGGATCCAACGCTGCTCGAGCGATGGTTGGCTTTGGTGCTGGTGCCTCGTACATGCTCACTGTCGTGGCTGTCCGCCGGGGACAAGCTCCTCTCGCCGAGTTCACTGTGGACGCGAGCTCGGGCGGGCGCGGAGGTCTAGGGGCGCTGGGAAGCTGGCTCGATACACACCTCGCTCAGTCGGTCGACTCCATCACCGCCTATCTGTCTACGCAGATACGCTAGGGCGTTCCACCGCAGGCAGGTTGCGCTCGTCGAGCAACTCCTGATACATCCCCTTGGTTCTTTCAGCGATTGACGTCCAGGAGAAATGCTCCTCCACTCGCTTGCGGCCAGCCATGCCCAGCCGCCGCGCCCAGTCCCGATCGTGAAGAACGCGATTGATGGCCTCCGCCAAAGCCAGCGGGTCAGCCGGCGGCACTAGCAACCCGGTAGTCTCCGGCACCACGACTTCTTTGATTCCACCCACCGCGCTGGCCAC
>PMJE01000031.1 GCA_003157315.1 Myxococcales bacterium
GGTCCGCCGTGGCGAGGCGCAAGCGGTTGAAAATCAACGTGACAGTGCTCGATGTTCTGATGAAGTCGGCCGGCCTCACACTGCATGAACACGTACGCGCTCTCGGTTGCGCCATACGAGCTCAACACCGGGCATTGAAAGACATTGCGAATGTGGCGCAAATGAATGAGAGATGGGTTTTCATAGGTCAAGGTCACGACTGCGGGCTGGTGTACTTGACGGTTATGCTTGAGTGCGTAGCGGCAGAGTACGCTGAGAAACGAAGGGTTGGCTTCCAGCACCTTGGGCTGGAACCGGGCCAGCTCGTCGACCATCCGATCGCAGAATCGCGCGTTCCATTTGGCCGGATCGGCTTTCTCCGTCAGGAAGAGGTAGTGTGAGAGCGTGCGCGCCTGCATGCTCAGGTATCCCACGTCGCATGCAAATCCCACGCAGCGTGGGCTTGCCAGAATCGCCTCACGGTGATCGCCCAATCCTGCCGACGCGGTGGCAGCATGCAATTTCCACGAAGACGCCTCGGACGCATTCCACCACTTTTGACACCATACATTGGTGACGGCGTCGGAGGTTGAGCCGCTGGTCTTCACCAGTTCGACTTCACCACGGGCTAAAGCCGCGGCGAGGTCCCGCCCTGCGGGTACAAATCCCGCGGGCTGGTGTTGCCGCAGATCAGCCTTGGTAAGCACGGGCATCGCCCGGTAGCGCTCGAAGATGTCGGCGGAGGCGCCACGGTCATAGCGGCGCCAGCTGCCATAGGCCGGCGCCGTCGACAGGGCTGTCTCGAGTGCGGTCTTGGCAAGGGCGCGATATTCGGGTGGGTAGACCGGCGCTGGGATTGATGGCGAAGTCATTTCCTTCTTGGCGCGCAGGAGAATTAGGTGAGGGCGAAGTGGCGGAGGTGGTGATGGCAGGGGCAAGTTCTGGTCGAGCAGGCGTGCGCGAGAAGATTCTGGAGCCTTGCCATGGCAACTGCAACCGCGAGATCGTCGTCTGGATTGCGGGACGGGCCGGCTGTGGCTGGCCGGAGCCGGTGCCTGTCGCTGCTGCTCCACCAGCAGAATCACCGTCCCGCGTTGAATCGCCACGGCCGAACTGAACCAGAGCTGGTAATATCGCTCTTCGGACAAGGAGTCATCGCATGAGTAAGCTCTTCTCTCGTTTGACCCTGGTAGTCTCGATCACTGCACTCGCGGGATGTTCGAACCAGGTACCCGCCAGCTACAGCGGGTCTGGCGGTGTGTCCACGACGGAGACGGCGGCGGGCGGAACCAGTGCCACGGTGACCAGCGGCGGGATTGTGAGCGGGACAGGCGCGGCAACCACCAGCGGCAGCAGTGCGGCGGGCGGTAGGGACGCGATTACCGGCGGCAGTGCGGCGGGCGGCACGGTCCCGAGCGGCGGCACCAGCGCGACCGGCGGCATCAGCGCGAGCGGCGGCACCAGCGCGACCGGCGGCACGAGTGCCACGGGCGGCACCAGCGCGACTGGTGGGACGAGTGTCACGGGCGGCACGGGTGCGACTGGCGGATCCCGCGCGACCGGTGGGACGACCGCATCTGGCGGGAGCACAGGCGGAAACCCGACAGCCGGTGGCAGCAAATCCAGTGGAGGAATGACTGCGCTCGGTGGCACCGTCGCAACGGGCGGCAGCCAAGCTACCGGGGGAGCCGTCGCAACCGGTGGGTCACCAAGCGCGGGCGGATCAAAAGCCACCGGCGGCGCAACGGCCATGGGCGGTACGACCGCTGCTGGCGGCAACAACGGTGGCTGCGGTTCGCCAGTTGCCCTAGATCCCTCGTTGCTCAGCAACTGCACCGGAACCAGCCCGATTACCTGTAAACTGGCAGCGCCCAACGGCAACTGGGATGTCACGCTTGAACTCGGGGACCCTGCGGCAGCCGGATCCTCGCGAGTTTCGTCCGAGACGCGTCATTACGAGAACAACGAAACGGCAACCGCTGCAGGTGTCTTCTCGTCCCTAACGTTTACCGCAAACGTGAGGGCAGAAGTTCACGATGGAGGTCAGAGCGCGCCGGGCAACATCCTCGACATACTCATTGATGGTTCAGCGCCGAAGCTGCATGGGATCGGTATTCGATCCGCGCCATGCGCCATCACGATCTTTATTGCCAGCGATTCGACAGTTTGTGATTGGGTCCAGAGCAATACTTCGGCGCTCCCTCCCGATGAGACCGGCTGGGGTCAGGAGTTGTCGCTGTACATGAAACCTGGTGTGTCGGTTGCCAACTATGCTGATTCAGGTGAGACCGCGAGCAGTTTCTACACCAAGTTCTTTCCCGCAGCGCGTACGGCAATGAAGGCTGGAGACTACCTATTTATCCAGTTTGGTCACAATGACATGAAGAACACCACCGACGTTGCCAATTACGCGGCCAACCTGACCAAGTACGTCAATGACGCCAAAGCCAAGGGAGCCATTCCCGTCATATTCTCTCCCGTGTCCCGTGCCGGTGGATCTGCGGCAGATCCGGGCTTTAATGGTCTCGATCAGGTGGCACTCACTACAGCCGATTCGCTTGGCGTAGCGAAGATCGATCTTACATCTCTGTCGCGCGCCTACTACCAAACCGTGCCCAATTTCAGCAGTACGCTATTCGTTAGTGGTGGTACTCACTTCTCTGAAAAGGGCGCTATAGGTGTGGCGGGTGTGGTCGCAAACGCAATCAAAACCAGTTCACTCGGCATTAGCAGCTACGTACGCTAGTTACTCGTTGCAACCACGGATGGAAGAATGGAGTCGACGAAAGCCTTTTCGCAAAGTCTGTCTCGCGTGCGCCGAAACCCCTTGTGGCTGCGGCGATGTGCGGCCCTGTTCGGCTTGAGCGCGGTGCTTTGGGCCAGCCCAGGTTGGGCCCAGAGCAGCCCAGCCGCCCTCGCGCCGACCGACTTCTTTCTCGTTTTGCAGGCCCAAGATGGGGACAGCTGGGTCGACCTGTCCCCTGCCGACGCCGCCACATACCTAAACCAGGCGCGCTGCCAATGCGCCACGCCTGTGCAAATCTTGGTGCAGATGGCCTCGGCCTCACGAAGCAAGCTGTCGGGGCTGTCCACGACTGGAACCAACGCCCGACTCTACGTGGGCAACACCTGTGCCAATCTGAACGCCGCGGGCACCGAACCCCAATGCCCCAACGGCATGCTTGGTTGGCTGTCCGACATATCGACCCTGTCGGAAAATGGAAGCTGGGTCGTGGACACTACCGTGGACAAGCTCTTTGCTGCCGTCGGAGATTGCAGTTTCACTTTCAGCACGACAATCTGGCTTTGGCTCGATTCCACAGGCACCGGGTATCCGGACTCGGGCGTAACCGGCACCAGCGCGCCCCACCTGGGCATTCAACTCGACGGCACGGCCCCTGAAGCACCCTCCGGCATCACAGTGGAGGGCAGCGACCAAGCCCTTGAGGTGTCGTGGACACCACTATCAACCACCAATGCGCCTGACCTGGCCGGCTACCTGGTGTTCTGCATGCGCGGAAACGGCCTGCAGGTCTTCAATCCGAGCTACTACAACAACCAGTACCTGACCGACCAGATGCTTTGTTCAGCCACCACCCCGCCCATATCAACAGCCAGCACGAACGCAAGTGCAGCCGGGATTACAACCGCCGTCGAAATCGGGGCGCCGTCGGCCTTCCAGAATCTCGACCGCAGCTACCTCTGCTCGGGCCTGTTGCCTCCCAGCCAGACCAGCCTGCGGCTCGGCACTCTGCAGAACGGGATTCTGTACACAGTGGGTGTCGCCGCGGTGGAC
>PMJE01000412.1 GCA_003157315.1 Myxococcales bacterium
TCGCGACGACGTTCGGCGCCGCCGCAACCGGTTGTGACTTCCTCGCCGGCGCAAGCGGCCCACTACTCCCACCGCCGCGTGCCCACGCGGGCGATCCCGGCGCCACCCGCGGACGAGCCGCTCGTGGCAATAGAGCCATCTGCTCTTGCAGCCCCGGCAGCGCCACTTCAAACGAAGCCCGAGGCGGCCCCCTCACCCAGCCCTCTTCCCGTCGGGGAGAGGGTTACGGCAACGGATCGGCGCCATCACCTTGAAAGGGGTGGTCCGTCGACGGTGGTGCAAAGGACGCAATCTCCGCGGGCGGAGCCGGCGTCTCTGTCACCGCCACCGCCCGCCCTGCCATCGCCAGGGCCCTCTCTGATTCCGGCGGGGCGAATTGCGCTGAGGGATTCGCCCATCGCGCCAGCTCGCGAGCAGAATCCTCCGTCCCAGAGCGGGCTAGCTTTTCCGAGTCAGTCCGGTTCGTCGGAAAAACCACCGCAGCCGCCATCGACGGTTGCCTACGTCGCGCCGCCCCCTGACGAACATGCCCTGTTGAAGACCGCCCTGCGAAGGCTCCGGACGGCGCACGATCCGGCGTCCGCTCTGGCAGCGCTCGACGATTACCGGGTGCGCTTCCCGAGCGGTGGGCTCGCTCCCGAGGCGGCCATGCTGCGCGCGGAGGCGCTCTTGCAGATCGGGCGCAAGGGCGATGCGCTCGCCGAGCTGGATCGGTTGTCGCTCGGGCAGATGCCCAACAGCGACGAGCGCTACCTTCTGCGGGGAGAGTTGCGCGCAGCCGTCGGCCGCTGGCGTGAAGCCCAGGGAGATTTCGACGTCGTCTTGCGCGACCAGAAGACCGAGATCGGCGCGACGATAAAATCGCCCGACCGCTTCGAACGCGCGCTGTGGGGCCGAGCCCTGACCCGCAGCCGCCTGGGCGACGACGTCGGCGCGCGCTCGGATTTGCAGGAATGTCTCCGCCGCTTTCCCCGGGGACGCTTCGCTTCCGAGGCGACACGCTTACTCGGTGGGCAGCGTTGAGCATGCCCGCGCCACGGGTGCGGCCGCTGGTCCTGTCAGCCCTGCTGGCTGCGATGCTCATCGCCGAGATAGCCAAAGCTGACCCAGACACCCATCCTTCAGGCGGTGAACTTGTGATTGTCAGCGACTCGAACTGCCCGTCGGGCGAGGCGGTTCGCGAGGCGCTGGTTGATCTTCGCCCGGTCGGACAATGGCCTGCCCTTTCGGTCGCCATCCACGCGACTTCACAGATGCTGCTTGTCGAGATCGGATCACAGAAGACGAATTCGAGGCAGCTCACCGTGGATCCCGACTGTGCGGCGCGTGCCAGTGCCGTCGCTCTGGTGATCTACACCTGGACCGGGGATCTTCCGATTGAGGCGGAGGGCACCCCTATCCTGCAGCCCGCCGCGCCCATTCTCCAGCCCGCCGCGCCCACTATTCAATCCGAGCCAGGCAAGAAGCCCGAGAAGCCGATTCCGAAGGGCAACGCCGGCCAAAGCGAAATCGGCGCTGGCCTGCTGGCGGCGACTGCCGGCGGAATCGTGCCTGGCGGCCGCGTGGAATTCGGCCGGATGAGGCGCGGCAGCGGCTTTGGCTGGCAGGTCGATTTCACGGTCCCCGCGGGCCGACAGGTGAATATCGGGGGCGGCACAACCCGCTGGATGCGCATTTCTGCCGGGGTTGCGCTCGATGCGCGCTGGGCGATGCGTAGGTTCTTTCTCGACGGGGAATTGGGGGGCGTGGCGGCGCTGACCTACGCCTGGGGCCAGGGCTACGCGGCGAACCAATCCGACTGGTCGCCGACCTGGGGTCTTGCCGCAGGCATGCGAGCCGGAATTATTTGGGGCCGAACCCGGCTTTGGATCGACATGCGCGCAGTCAAGTGGCTGCGCGAACAGAGTGTGCAAATCGATCCCGTCACGACGGGCACCGCGACCACAGCGAACCTGCCATCCTGGGATGGCCAAGCGGCGATCGGCATCAGCTATGTTTTTCAGTGAGACGAATCTGGGAAAGGTTCGCCTCCCCTAGGACATTAGTTCAAGTATGAAAACTGGAAGGACATCGGCTGTCACTTGGTTGGTATTTGGTCTTGGTGTCGCCGCTTGCAAAGGCAACTTGCACACGGGCACGGAAGACCTGAGCGACGCTGGCCAGGGCGGCAGCACAGGGGGCCTCGACACTGGGGGCATCCGCACAGGCGGAATCATCGGAAGCGGAGGCAGCGGCGGCCTTCCCACTGGGGGTATCGGCACAGGCGGAATCATGGGAGGCGGAGGTACGGGCGGCGTTTCCCCTGGGGGCATGGTAATCGGCGGATCTACCGGAAGCGGAGGCATGGCGGTCGATGCCGGTAGTGCCGGGTCGATGTGCAACGGCCTCCCGTTGCCAGCCAATTCCGGCCCAGTCTGCCCCCCGTTTGCCACGATGGTCGTCTGTATCAGCACCTGCGAGCCTTTGCAGCACCCCGAGTGCGCAGAAGCGTGTATGCGTCACGCCTGCTGGGATTGCGGGAGCACCGGCTGGGGACTGGGCGCGGTTGATTGCAACCCGATCTGCGCCGCCGCGGACGCCGGGCGCGACGCAGCCGGAGGCATCGGCGGCGTTGCCACTGGGGGCATGGGCACGGGCGGAAGCAGCGGGGGCACGGCAGGCCAATCCGCAACCGGAGCAGTCACGGCGGGCGGCGTTGCCGGCGCCACAGTCGGCGGAACCGGAGGAACCTCCAGCTCGAATGGCTGCGGAACTCACGACCGGTTCGGTCCCAGACTGGCGGTACAGACGATCGGGTCCGCGGGCGGCGATCCGTACGACGGTCCCGCGATCGTCGAGCGAAGCGCGAGCGACAAGCTCATTCTCTATTTCGTCCTGCCCGGTGCAACGGGCAGCACGGGTGGCACCGGGCCGGACGGCGGTCTGCCGGCCGGCAGCCAGGACATTCACGCGACGATCACTGGGCTCGAGCCGATGCCGCTCCTGGCGCCCGGTGCGAAGCTCTGGCTTTCCAAGAACCCGGCAGGCAATCAGGAAAGCGACGTCCTGATGTACGGAATCGCGCCGTGGTCGATCTCCGTGCGGAATCGTCAGGGCGGAGATTTGCTTTTTTGGCGCGGCAAGAAACCAGTTCGATGCGGCCGCGTCGCCGGTCCGGATCGGCGCCGTGACACCTGACTGCACCGCTGCAAATGTGAATCCCTCCGGCTGCACGCCAGGAGCGAGCGTTACCTACTCATCGGTAGAGGTGGAAGGAGACACACCGGTCGTCATCCACGACAGTGTGCCCGGAACCGTCACCCTCGGGGGAATTGAGTACGACGTGCGCGCGACCGTACAGAAGCTTAGTGCCGCGGGGGCAGTTTGCTCGGATTACCACTCTTCTGATGACAGTGGCGTAGCGCTGGACGTCCGGGCGAAGAATCTCGCGGATCTGGTGGCCGCGCTCGAGGTGGGCGATCCGCCTTCATGCGGCGAAGGGAACGACCCAGATCGAAGCACGTATTTCTCTATGACCGAGGTCAGCGTGAGTACCACCTATGAAGGGCCGGTCTTTTACCTGGGGCGCGACAGCTACTTCCCCGCCACCTACGATTTCAGCATTCCTGGTTTGTCCAGCGAAACCGGGAGCCCACCCGTCTTGATGATCGAGGGCGCCACGCCGATCCTATCTGAACCCACCGTCGGGCAGGAGTTCTGGCTGTCGTTCAGGAATTTGGACTTGCAGGCCTTGCGCGAGGCCGAGCAAGGCCCTGTCATCCTGGCGCAGTCAGGGTCCGCGGACGCAGTCCCTCAACTGGCGGACCTGCTCGGGATCACCGTCAGCGCCGAAGCGACATGCACGTACGCTGCGCCCAGTCTGTTATGGGACGCCGCGTTTGAAACCAACCCGCCGGTGCGGGTGAAAAGCGGCACGACAGGCACGCTCGACATCGGAGGACGGTCCTATGGCGCGTGGGTGTGGGGCTTGGACGCGCTCACTATCACCATCTATCCGACGCAGTGACGCCTCGCTTGCGCGGGACCAACCAAATGCGCGGCAAGTGCGCCAGTGCGCGGCGGCTGCCGGCTTCCGGACTGCCGAGTTGGGTCCTGCCAAGTGCAACACTCTGGATCGAAAATTTGGCGGTTAGGCGGGACGGGGTGATCGTCTTGGGGTGCGCAACGACGCGGCCATCAGCCTGGCGGGCAGGGCAGCCCTGCCCGGCGGGGTGAGCCCTGTCGCGCGGCTGACCGCAGGGCGTGACCTGACGGTCGAGGCCATGCCCGACGGCCGTGTTTCCCGGCGCGGTTGGTTCGGCCGACGCCGGCGCAATCGGCGCGCGGTAGTGCAGAGGCGCAGCCTGCTGCTCGCGCTCTGGGCAGCCCTGGCCCGTCTGGCCCGCGGGACCTGGTTGGTCGGCAAGGTGATGGGCAAAGTCATCGCCGTGCTGGCCGTGCTGGGAGGGGCAGCATGGGGTGGCCGCTGGGCAGTTCGCTACGTCGTCGAGTCGCCCCGCTTTCAGGTCAAGCAGATCGAAATCGCGCCGGCCCAGCATGTCCGACGCGAGGAGATTATGGCGTTGGCCGGGGTGGCGCTCGGCGACCAGTTACTCAGCATCGACACCGATGCGGTGGCAGCGCGGCTGGCCACCCACCCCTGGGTCGCGGCTGTGCAGGTGAAACGCCATCTGCCATCCGCGCTGCACGTCGATCTGGTCGAGCGGCGCGCAGCCGCGGTCGCATCCCTAGGCGGCCTCTACCTGGTCGATGAGAATGGTCGGCCGTTCAAGCGCGCGCGCATGGACGAAGCCGAAGGCCTGCCGGTTCTGACTGGCATTGTCCGGGAATCGTACGCAAAGCTGCCCGAGGCCAGTTCGGCGGCCTTCCGCGAGGCCCTGGCGGTTCTCGACGATTACCGCGCGCGGCCTGGCCGGCCGGCGCTCTCCGAGGTCAGCATCGACCCGCGTTTTGGCTTTGCCCTCATTCTGCTGGAAGGAGGGGCCGAGCTCCGGCTCGGCCGGGGTGAATACAGCAAGAAACTGGCGCGATTCGATCAGATCCTAGAAGCTGTGGAAGAGGAACACTTGGGCGGGTTGTCTGCCGTGCGGGTCGTGAACCTCGACCTTGGTGGCCGACAAGTCCCGGTGTTGCTGCGTGGCCGCGACGGTGACGCCGCGGCCGACAAGCCGGCCTACAAGCCGGGCAAAACTTAACCGACCGAAGGAACGGAGACGAGCAAGCATGGCGAGACGAAGCTCCGACATCATCGTTGGGCTCGACATCGGCACTACCAAGATCGCGGCCATTGTTGCGGAGATGGTTGAAAGCGGACTCGATGTCATCGGCATCGGCACGCATATTTCGCGCGGGTTGAAGAAGGGGGTCATCGTCAACATCGACTCCACCGTCGCGGCGATCAAGCAGGCCGTGCTGGAGGCCGAAGGAATGTCCGGGTGTGAGATCTCGCAGGTCTACGTAGGGATCGCGGGCGGCCACATCAAGGGCGTGAATTCCACCGGCACCGTGGCCATCAAGGACAAGGAAGTCCGGCCCAGCGACGTGGCCAAGGTGCTCGAACTGGCGCGCGCCATTGCCCTGCCGGTAGACCGGCACGTGCTGCACGTGTTGCCCCAGGAATACCGGGTCGACGGCCAGGACGGTGTACGCGAGCCGCTCGGCATGTGCGGGGTGCGCCTGGAAGCGCGCGTGCACATCGTCACCGCGGCGGCTGCGGCCCTGCAAAACATCATCAAGTGCTGCAGTCGGTGCGAACTGGAAGTGGTGGACACCGTGCTCGAGCCGCTGGCTTCAGGCGAGGCCGTGCTGGAGCGAGACGAGAAGGACCTGGGGGTGGCGCTGGTCGACATTGGCGGCGGCACGACGGACATCGCCATCTTCACCGAGGGGGCAGTGGCTCACACCAGCGTGATCCCGCTCGGCGGTCATCAGCTGACCAGCGACATAGCGTTTGGCCTGCGCACTCCCCCGCATGAAGCGGAGAAGATCAAGCACCGCTGGGGCTGCGCGCTGGCCAGCATGGTGTCCGCGACCGAGACCATCGAGGTGGCCTCGGTGGGCGGCCGCGCGCCGCGCATTCTGTCGCGCCAGATGCTATGCCGTGACATCATTCAGCCGCGCATCGAGGAGATCTTCTCATTCGTCAAGGCAGAGATCATGCGCCTGGGATGCGAGGACATGCTGGCCTCAGGCGCCGTGATCACAGGCGGCGCCACTCAGCTTCCCGGCATGGCGGAACTGGCGGAGGAGGTGCTGGGCATCCCGGTGCGGCTGGGCATGCCCAAAGGCGTCGGGGGCCTGGCCGACGTGGTCAAGTCGCCCGCGTTTTCCACCGGCGTCGGTCTGGTGCAGTACGGCGCCAGCCAACACATGCTGACCGGACGCACACCCAGTACCCCATCCCGCAGCGGGGGCGGCATCTTCAGCCGCCTGCGCCGGGTGCTGTCGAGCGCATTCTAGCCAGCGTCGCGTTGAGCGCGGATCGAAGTTAGCTGTTTCTCACAGAGACACAGAGGCCACAGAGGTGGAGGAGAGAGGGAAGGGTTGGATACAGCGCAGTCCAAATCCTTTCCTCTCATCCGATCTCTGTACCCTCTGTGCCTCTGTGTGAAGTAGGTAACTAGCACCATATTGGATCGCGCTCTGCGAGATCCTGGTTAGCCCCCACTATGGTCCGGTGAGCGTGATGGCGGCGTCGTCGAGAAAGATCTCGGCCTGCGGTTCGGTGATGTTGGACGCGGAACCACCAACGTTCCAAGATAGCCACATCGTGGGCACGGTTGACACCCCGGTCACGTCCACCAGCAGATTGCCGTCGATCCAGAAGGTAACCTGTCCGGTATTGTCCGTCGCCTGATGCATGAACGCCTCGACCAGGAACCAGCGCCCGATGGGGGCCACCGTCGTTGCAGTGGGAAGGTATTTGTGTCCGTGCGGGGTATCGTACAGGTACCAGGACATATCGCCATTCGAGGCTTGCTCCAGGTCGAGGCTCCATAGGTATTGATAGGTGTTGGGGTCCGTCGGATTGGTGCGCCCCTGGAACTCAAACACGTTCCAATACAGCCCGATGGTGTAGCGTTGCGGAATGTACATCCACACTTTGTAGTAGAGATCGTTGGGCAGGTTCCCCCACCTGTACAGTCGAGCGTATGAGGTCCCGTTGGCGGCGAAGATGGCTGAGCTTGCTGCGTACTGTCCACTGTGCGTGGGGGTGGTGACGACCGATAGCTGTGCATTCGATGACAAGATCTGTCCGCCCCCACCCGCTGGCTCGTCCCACTGGGAAAGATTTCCGGTCTCGAAATCGGCGAACCAGTAAGGTGGGGCAGGTGCGGCATCTACGGCAAGTGGGTCGCTTCCGAGATGTATCTGGTCGCTGCATGCGCCAACGGCCATGAGGAGTGCGACTGCCAAGGCAGTGGAGGCCGCGCGGGGAGCCCGCCCTTTGAGAGTTCCCATGTAGACCAAGCTTTTCAAGGCTTGGTCGTGCTCGACGTCTTGCGCGCAAGACCGACGAACCGGCCCGCCGGGTAGCGCCCAAGATATTGCTTGGCTATTGCTTTGGCGGAAGCAGCATCGTGGCGAGCCACGGCTGCTTCGATGCCGAGGGCAAGCGCCTCTTCGGTGAGAACGCCTTCGGGAAAGCGCGTGAGGTAGCTTTGCAGCAAGGCGCCGGCTTGCACCGGGTTGTGCCCGCGGCGGAGGGATCGCAAGGCCGCCATCACCAGCGCCGCTTCTTCGGGCGGTGGCGGGGCGGGGGCCACCTCTGTCGGGGGCGACTGCTCGGCCGCGCCTCGCACATCGCCGGATGCGACTGCCTGCCGTTTTCCGGCAAGCGGATCTCTCGGGCGATCACGATGGGTGCTGGCACGGGCAGCAGATGCGTACGCCAGTAGGCCCTCGTCGTTCACCGACGGCGAAGGTGGAACGCTATCGGCCGGGGCCGGTCTCTCCGGTTGCTCTCGCAGCGCAGTCGGGTGCCCTGGCTGGGCGGCCGGCCTGCCGAGCGCGATGGACCCCGAGGGTTTCTGGTCTGAGCGAGCAAGCCAGCGACGAGCCAGCGTGGCGCTGAGAATGGTGGTGCTGACCAGCAGGGCCGTCACCAGAACAGCAACCCGTGCCAAACGCGGGCCACGAGAGTGCCATGCGCAGATCCTCGCGTAGACGCGCCTCTCCGCCAACTCGTTGGAAGACGTGGGCGGCAGCGATCTCAGTAGCCGCGCAGTTTCGGCTTCGTCCGGATCGCGGAATTCTCGCATTTCGAGCAGTCGCTGTTTCATGACTTTCCCGCTTCAGCTTCTCTTTGTCTACGCAGGGCCGCGACCATCGCCACCAGATCCTTGCGTGCGTGGTGAAGCCTGGTCCAGACGGTTTTCACGGGCACACCGTGCAACATGGCGATCTCTTGCCCGCTGTAGCC
>PMJE01000088.1 GCA_003157315.1 Myxococcales bacterium
TCGCTCCCGTCCAGGATTGTGAAGCTCAGCGGGTCGGTGGCCACCGCACCCGTGTTGCCCACGGTCAACGTGACAGGGGCACTGGTGGCAGTGACGGCGGTGTCTGGGAATGCCACGGGGCTGGCGGGAACTGTGAGTATCGCCCCACCGACAGAAGTCCCAACCAGGGTCGCCATGTCGGTCTCGGTTGGCGCAGCAGCTCCCGTGCCTATCCTGGCGCTCACCGTGACGGTGGCGCTCAGGGTTCCCACGTCCGTGCCCGCCGGAAGGTCGAGGCGCAACGCCAGGTGAACACAAGGCGTGCCATTGGCAGCAATCGTGGCGTAAGAGACTTCGTCGAGCGTGACCGCGAAGTCAGCCGCGTTCGGCCCTGTGATGGCGAAACTTGCCCTTGTGGCAGCGACTGTTCCGGTGTTGCAGATCGTCAGGGTCATGGCCGCGCCCACTGTGCCCACTGCGACCTTGGCGAAGGTCAGTTGCGAGGGAGTGATGGAGATTGGGCCAGCAGACGTGCCCTGAATCGTTGCGGTGTCTGTGCCCGCCGTGGCTCCGCTCGCGGTTACGGTGCCCGTCTTCAGGGCTGGCGTCTTTGACTGTGGGGTGAACGACACACGCATTGTGCAGTA
This sequence comes from Myxococcales bacterium, assembly GCA_003157315.1. The sequence goes on from PMJE01000088.1 coordinate 627, forward strand.
CGGAGCGTCTGTGGCAGCCGCAGGCGGTGCGCTCGTGGTCCCGACAACACACGCGGCCACAGCCTTGTGGGCCGCGCCGGCCGCCCAAATGGCATCAACCGACCCGGTGCCCTGTGTGAAGTCGGCCGGGGTAGTCGCCGTGGTGAAGTCAGTGGCGGCCACAGTCAGGTTGCCCACTCCGGTAGCCCTGACAAAGACCGCCAGGATCACTGTGGTATCGGAGGTCGCCCCAGCGCTGACCGAGGAGGGGAAAGCGGGGTTGGTGGCGCTCACCGGGGTCAGGTTGTAGCCGTTGGCGGTGAACTGCTTGATCTCGATGATGCTTAGCCCAGTGCCAGTCAAGTTCTTCTTGTCGGTACCACCGTTGGCCGCGGTTACAGTGATGGAGCCAACCAGGTCACCCTTGGCCGTGGGTTTGAACACGATGGACACCGTGCACTGGTCACCTCCGGCCAAAGACTTGCCAGCGCAGTCGGTGGCCGCGGTTCCCGGGGTCGTGGCGAAATCGCCCGTCGCTGTCAGGGTGAGGGCTCCCGAAGCCAGTGTGCCCCCACTGGCATTGGAAACGGTGCACACTTTGGCCGTCGAGATGAGGCCGACTACGGTGTCCTCGAAATCATATGAGGGACAAGTAATGCTGATGCCGGGACTAGTGAGAGCGGTACCCGCGACGGTCCGGTCGGGCGACGAATAGGTTCCGTCGCTCACTGTGAAGGTCGCCGAAGCGTTGCCCACCACCGTCGGTTTGTAGGTCACAACAACCTGGCAGGTCGCGGCCGGGGCAAGCGCCGCCAGGCAGGTGGTCGTGTAGCTAAACTGGGAGGCGCCGCCCCCCACGGCCACGTTCGCTACGGTCAGGGTACCGGTCGCGCTCCCGCCGGTGTTGGTTATGGTGAAGCTCTGCGCTGCACTGACCGTCCCCACGCCGATGCTTCCGAAGTCCAGTCTCGGCGGCAGCATGCCAATGGCAGGGAGGCCTGGCGGTGCCGTGCCGGTCCCCGAGATCTGGTAGGTCCCCAGCACCGTTGCTCCGGACGCAGCGGTCAAGACCGTGGCCTTAGCGGCCGGAGATGTCGGGGTGAAGGTAACCGAAAACGTACAGGTGGCGCCGGCTGCCAGAGCAGACCCGGTGCAACCATCGCTGCCAATCGCAAACTCGGCGTCGCCCGCCGCAACCGTCAGGGCGCCGGTCGCGGTTCCGCCCTTGTTGGTGATGGTAAAGGTCGCAGCGGTCCCCGACTGTCCAACCTGCACGCTACCCAGGTTGGGCGGGCCCGAAATGACGATACCAGCCTCGGTAATCGCGATTCCGGTCAGGCTCGCGACAACCGGGGTGGACCCTGCGGTGGCGTCGGTCACCGTAAGGGTGGCGGCCTTGTCGGCGCCAGGGGTGGTGGGCTTGAACACGACTTGAATCTCGCAGTTTGCGCGTGGATCCAGTGGAACCACACACTTGTTGCCCGTGATCACGAACTCGCTGACGCTGGTGCCACCGAGCACCGCGGACAAGATGCCAGAAGCCGACCCGCCGGCATTGCCGACGCTGAAAACTACGGGCTGGCTGGTCCCGCCCACCGTGGAGGTGAACGGGGCCGGGCTGGGAGCGATGGTTAGCATCGCCGGCGTGACCACAGTTGTGGTTACCGAGACGTTCCTCACGGTGGTACCGGCACTGCACACGATGGTATCGTTCTTCGCTCCAGGCGTGGCCGCTTTGAATATGAAGCCGTAGACACAGGGGGCGTTTGCCACCATGGCTCCGGTGCAGGTGGTGTTCGCGGGCGTAGGATCCGCGGTCAGGTCGGGACTGCTGGAAACACAGGTCAGGCCGCTCAGCGCGGCCGTGGCCAGGACGGTGACAGAAAATGGTACGGCCTGGTTGGGAAGCACCGTCGCCGGAAGCGCTGAGGAAATTGCGCTGAACGAACGCGGAGGACTGCCTATGCCGCTCAAGGAGACCGTAAGGCCCGGGGCTACCGTGAGTGTCCCGCTCGACACCGCCACCGACGTCGGGGCAAACACAACCGAGATGGTGCAGCTTGCCGCGGGGGTTGTGCAGGTCGTGCCAGCGACACCGAATACGGTGACGTCCACCTTCGGGCTGAGCGCAACCAGGGCGCCGGTGTTGGTGATGGTTACCGCCAACGTCGGACTGATTTGTCCGACTTCTACTTCAGAAAAATTGAGTGCCGCCGGGTAGACCGTCAGTACTGGCCCCTGAGCGACCTCCAGACCGAATACGGCAACGTCCGAGACAAATCCAGGACCGTCGGAAGTCGCGCCGTCCGGGACAGACATGCTACCGCCCATGCTGGCATCGTTGGGCAACGGCGGCGCACCGCCGCCTCCGCCGCAGCCGACGCCTGCCAGGGTAACCACCAGCCCCAAGCAAGTCGCCTGGAGCAACCGAACGGACCTTCTGTGACACGTCATAATGTTACCTCCATCAATAACCCGGTTGTTTTCGTGCAATCCGTTTGCGTTTAGGCGGGACGAACAGTTCTTGGTCAGCTCCCTGTTAAGCAGAAGAACCGAGCCAAGCGCAGGCAAATCGGCTCTTCGGACGGAAGGGGAGCCGGAAACATGAACACGGCAGTGAGGCGGATCGCGCAAGCGGCTCAACTTAATTGAAAACAAAACGTGAAGGGGCGGGTGAGGTGTGAGCGCCGTCACACTCGCGTTGCCAGTGAGGGCGCCAGCCGAATGTCCAGCGCCCAAATGCTTCCGGCTTGCTTTGGAGCGCGATCCTTTTCGAGATCCTGGGATTGATCACGTGACCCCCTTTAGTGTCGGCTACCTGCAAAACCTTTCAGGCTGCGCCGGAAAAGCGAGGATGCCGGACACTATGGATCTTCGTCCGCCGAGTCTTGTGCGGAGAGCCGCTGTCCGGGAAAGTACTGACACGCGGGAATTGTGAGTGGGCCGGTCGTGGCCGCCGGTAGCTTCGATCCGTGTTTTTGGAACGAAGTGTCGCTGTCGAGCAGAAGCGCGACGATTTCACGCCGGGAGCGCCTTTGGGTCTTGGCAAAGATGCGTTTCCAGTATTCGTCGACCGTCCTTCCGCTCAGACCGAGGTGGTCCGCGGCTTCCTTGTTCGCGCGTCCCGCGCAAAACAATTCGACGACCTCTCGTTCACGTTGGCTGAGCCGATAGCGCGAGCAAAACCGTCCTATAGCAGAGGGGGGCCCGGCGCTCGCTGCGGCCCCGACCAGAACGAGCAGCAGGGTGTCGTCGTATTCCTGCGGCACCGCGGCAAAGACGCGAAGCAGGTACTCTGGCGGCACATGCCGGAGGTCCAGGCAAAGGAGAATGACTTGCGGAGGTGGGAAGAGAGACTCCACGCTTGCGAGCGCCCTGTCGCTGGCATCCCCGAAGCTGTCGACAAAGACAAGGGCGACCGCAAACGGTCCCAATTCGCGCGGAAAAGCCGCGAGGTCGGGGCTGTGCCGGGCCACCACATAGAATCCCGCCTTCGCCAATCCGTGAGCAACCCGGCGGGAGTGGCCATCCTCAATGGCGGCGACGAGCACGCGCACTGGCGCGGTGTCGGAAGCGCGCGGCTCGGGCCGGTGAGTGATCGGGCTCTGCGGCATCTTGGGTGCGTCCTGGTCGTCAGCACCCGCGAATCGTCGGCATCAGCACACAAGAACACTGGCGGCACGGGTGGGCATCCTCGCCGGCTGGTACCTCCGAGATCCTAGGATTGATCATATCATCCTTCCTAGTGTCGGTTCCGTGCAAAACCTTTCACCTTGCACAAGAAATGCACCCGCAAATGCAGCAAGGGTATACCGCAGAAAGTAGAAGCTTCCTGCTCAAGCCAGGCGGTCAGAGTCGGGTTCACTGAGCGCTGAACGTAGCCGATCCTGACTTCAACCCGCGGCCGGTACAGCAAGAAACGCGGTGATGGAGATGGAGAAATTGTCTACGGATCGCGACTCTCGGCAGGCTGGTCATTGGAATGGGACTACTTCCCACTTCTTGCTGCAAAGACCGCGGTGCTCAGGGCGGCGGTACGAGCACACTGGCGAGAAGCGCTATTTGCTTGTTGCTGAGGTCACATGCCCCAAGCCGACTGTATTAGGGCAAGTCCGGACGCATTGTTCACGGTGAGCGAGAGATTCGAGCCCGTGCCTTTCAAAGTGGTGATGCTGTACCAGTCTCCGTTGCGCAAGCCAGGCCAATAGCAGCTCCCCATTCCAGAAGCCCGGATCTGGCTGGTGACGGCATTCATGTAGGCGACGAAGGCGTTGCTGCCGACGGCTCCGCTGTAGTCGGTCCCATTGGTCATGGGCGCGCCGTACTCCGAAACCACGGTCCGATTGGCATAGGGGCCGACAGCATTCTTGAGTTTGGTGGTCCAGTTGGCCTCGTTCGTGTCGGTGCTGCCGATAGCGTAGATGTGAACGTTTAGTATACAACCGGCCAAGCGAGAATCGGCGCCCTGTTGATTAACGTCGGTGTCATTGTAGTTGCCGGCCACGAGAATTCGATTCGCGGGAACGCTCGGGTATTTGCCCATCCATTGAACGACCAAGCTAATGAAGGTTGTCGGACTGTATCCTGAGGGTTCGTTGATGACGTCGAAGTACACTAAGTTGTTGGTTCCGTATGCATCAACAACGGTTTGCCACATGGCATAGAATGCGTTCATGTCGGGCACTGTCCCGACCCCTGGCTTGTACCAGTAGGCGACTATCACCTTCATGGTCTTACCTATGGCTGCATCGAAGATGCCCTTGTAGGCGGCCCACCAGGAAGCATTGCTGACGGTTGGCTCGTTGATGGGAATTCGTATGGAGTTGGCGCTGAGCGCTGTCTGAAACCCAGACAGAATCGCATTGGCCTTGGCTAGAACCGTGGCGTAGCTATCCGAGGAGGACAGCCCAGAGGGCTGAAGCACCCCGGCTTGAAAGTTGTCGCCCGGGTCAGCCCAGTTGACGCAATGGAAGCTCGCGGCGTCCCCCACTGCGCCGGTCGCGCCACCGGCTGTGGTACCGCCAGAAGCGCCACCCGTGCCGGCGGTTCCACCCGTGGCGCTGGTTCCACCCGTGGGCCTTGATCCGCCGGTGTTCCCGCCGGTAGCGGTATTTCCGCCGGTTCTTCCGCCCGCAACCGTGGCGCCCCCTGGAGTTCCCCCGCTGGCCGTGGTGCCGCCCGCGGCTGTGATTCCTCCGGACGTCGCGATCCCACCCGCTGCTGTGGTTCCCCCGGAGGCTCTGTTGCCGCCGGTTGCGGTGAAGCCACCTGCGCCTGTAGATCCGCCGGCGGTGGTAGAGCCGCCGTTGCTCGCTTGGCCGCCTGAGCCAGTGGTGCCACCGGCGGTGGTAGAGCCGCCGGAAGGTTGGTTGCTTCCTTCCGTAGCGATCGTTCCTCCTGTGGTCCCGCCGGTGGCGGCCACCCCGCCCGCGCTGGTAGCGCCGCCACTTGCTGGCACTACACCGCCGCCCGCGTTGCCGCCGCTGTGCACAGTTCCCGGGGTGCTGTTTCCAGAGCATGCTCCCAGCGC
>PMJE01000632.1 GCA_003157315.1 Myxococcales bacterium
CTCGAAGATGATCTGCGCCATTGTAGCAGCCGTCAGATCCTGCTGAGTCGTCTTGTCGATAACCCGGATCTCATCACCGTTGCGAATCAGACCGGCAATCTGTTGCAAAGTGACATAGTGGCTGTCATGGGTGTCGTACAGCTTCCTGTTTGAATACCGTTTGATCGTGCGTGCAGTCATGCCCCTAATCTGCCCTGCCTCTATGGCGCGTCAAGTGTTAAGTTGCAATTCCGCGTTATCAAAGCGGAATTCCCTGACAAAGCGGAAGCAAGCGTACCCTTGACCACCTGCCCACGACGGTGGCTAGCGCCTCCTTCGGCTAAGGGTTTGGACGAAGCAGGCTACGGCTTCGGCGCTTGCTCGCTGGACTGGCCTGAAGCGGGCTTGGGCTGCTCGCCGGGGATCTCAGCCTTCTTCGGGGAAACCTCGATTTCGCTCGCGCTCGTCACAGACCGCTTGAAGTTCTTTATGGCGCGGCCCAAACCATCACCGAGCTGGGGGAGTTTGCTTGCGCCAAACACCAGCAAGATGATGGCGAGAACAACGACCCATTCGGTAGTTCCCATCATGTGTGCACCGACTTTCTCTATACCATTGCAGAAGCGGCGAGGCAATCGAGGGAAGGGCCATATTTTTTGTACCCTGTGAGTGATCCTGTACGATCCGGACATATGCGGCTGACCGAGCGCGCTGCCCCATTTCTGCTTCCCCTGGGCATAGCCGCATTCGCCACTTCTGCACTGGCTAGCCCAGGTCGCGCCGCGGGCCCGCCAACCAGTGCCGGCAAAGCCGCCGGATCTGGCGCGGAGCCTGGCCAAGAGAACCCGGCAGAGCGCAAGGCGGTGCGCGGCGCTCCGCTCGACGAGCCGAATGCCAGCGAAAGCCCCGAGCTGCGCGAGGTGCACCGTTTCGAGGAGCGAGCCTTTCCACGCCTGGGCCCGTCCGAGCTGCTGGACAGCGAGCCTGACGACGCTGCCCTGCCGCTTCCGCCGGGGCTTCCCGGCCGCTGGGGCGGCACCGGCGACATCCCCCGGCAGTTGCGCAGCCCCGAGGTCCCGGCCCGCAGTGACAAGACTGCTTCGTCAAGACCCGGGTGGGCCCAGTCGCTGACCCTGCCCGAGCTTCCCGTGCGTTGGGCGCCCCAGGTGATCCGCTACCTGGAATTCTTCAAGAGCGATCCCAGGGGCCACTCCATCATGGCGTCGTGGCTGCGCAAGATGGAGCGCTTTCGTGCGGTCTTCGAGACCGTGCTTGCGCGCAACGAGCTGCCCAACGATCTCATCTACCTGGCCATGGTCGAAAGTGGTTTCGAGCCTGGCGCTACCTCGAACAAGAGTGCGGGTGGGGTGTGGCAGTTTATGCCTCAGGTGGCGCGAGCCTACGGGCTGGAGGTCAGCCACTGGGTCGATGGCCGCCGTGATCCCGAGCGAGCCGCCGAATCGGCCGCGCGCTACCTCAAAGACCTCTACGTTCGTTTCGGCTCGTGGCACTTGGCCTTTGCTGCCTACAACGCGGGCTACGGGGCCATCCTGCGCTCCATCGCCCGCTACAACACCAACGACTACTGGGAGCTGTGTCGTCACGAATCGGGATTGCCCTGGGAGACGACCCTCTATGTTCCCAAAATTCTCGCCGCGGCCATCGTGGGTCACAATCGGGCCGCGTTTGGATTTGCCGACGTGGCGCCCGATCCGCCCTGGGCGTACGACACCATCCAAGTCCCGGCGGGCACATCGTTTGCCACTCTGGCTCGGGCCGCAGGCACCAGCCCTGAGGTCATTCAGTCGTTCAACCCTGAGCTTCTGCGCGATCGCGTGCCGCCCGATCGCGGTCCCTGCACGGTCCGCATCCCGTTGGGCTCGTCTGGGCTCTACGCCCAAGCGGTCGCGCAACTTCGCAGAACAGGCGAACGGTTCGAAACCCTGGTCCTGCGTTTCGGCGATACGCTGGAAAGCGTGGCCAAGGCGCGCGGTGTTTCGGCGCGCGAACTCAAGCGCCTCAACGGTGTGAGTGACACCGCCGAGCTGCGCGGGGGCACCGCCATCCTGGTTCCGGCCCGGACCGGGGCCCCGGTGCCCGCGTCGGGCGGAGGCGAAGAGAGCGATGACACCATCCTGGTGGCGGTGCCGGAGCGCATCTCTGGCTGCCCTGGCTGCGAACGCGTCTTCTATCGCACGCGCGACGGCGACACCCTGGATGAGATCGCCGAGGTCTTCAACGTGAGCGTTGACAACCTGGTCGAGTGGAACAACCTCGACCCAGAGGCAAAGCTACAACCCAAGCTGGTGTTGCAGGTCTTCGTACGCGATGGCTTCGACCGGGCGAATGTGGCCTTGCTCGACCCGGACAAGATTCGCGTGGTCACGTTGGGCTCGCAGGAATTCCTGGACCTGGAGGCAGCCCGCCGGGGCAAGACGCGGCTGCAATACACCGCCCGCGCGGGCGACACNNATCGTCGTGTATTCGCCGACGCCGGAACTGCCGCGCGAGATCACCGCAGCCCGCAGCGCGGCCCCCAAACGCCCAGCGCCGACCACCAGCAAGCCCATATTGGCCAAAAACATCTCGACCCACCCGATACCCAAATCGGTGACGATCCACCCTTCGGTCAAGACCGTGGCAACCGCCAGCGGAACACGACCGGCGCCGCCGACGCCAGCGGCAAGGCCGGGCGGCAAAGGCGACGTGAAGCCCGTGACCAAGCCCGCGGTCAAGCCCAACCCGGTTTCACATCCGGCGTCCACAGCCACGAAGACGGCGGCGAGCAAGCGGTAGTCTTGGCAGCTATGCGTTTCGTTGTGGGTACGGCGGAGGCAGGGTTGCGCTTGGACGCCTTCCTGTTGCGGCAGAAGCTGGTGCCCAGTGCTACCGCCGCACGGCGGGCAATAGCCGAGAATGTCGTGTTAGTCGCCGGGCGACCGGGCAAAAAGGGTCTGCACCTTCGCGAGGGTCAGGTTGTCGAAATCGCAGCCCCCGTGCAAGACCGGGTCGTGCCCACGCCCGCGGCCGATGTCCCACTTGCCGTGTTGTACGCCGACGATGACCTGGTGGTCGTGGACAAGCCGGCGGGATTGCCCTCCCACCCGCTGCGGGCGGGCGAAGGGCCCAGCGCGGCCGGCGCACTGGTGGCTCGTTTTCCCGAGTGCGCAGTCGCCTCGCCCGATCCCAGGGAAGGGGGACTCGTGCAGCGCCTGGATCGCGGTACTGCCGGCGTACTGATGGCCGCGCGCCG
>PMJE01000144.1:0-1331 GCA_003157315.1 Myxococcales bacterium
CACGAGGGGAGGCTCTGCCAGCCAGTCCCGCATGGGGGTAAACGGATGCCAAAGGTAGCTGCGATCAAGCTGTTCAAAGGTCATTGGGGGATAAGGGGGGCGAGGGCTTGGGCGAAGGAGTCAACGTCTTTGGGCCGATGACTGGCAGAGAGGGTGACACGGAGGCGGGCGGTGCCTTCGGGGACGGTTGGGGGGCGGATTGGCTGCACGAAGAAGCCGTTTGCTCGTAGGGCGCGAGATGCGTCAACGGCCGCGCGATCCATTCCCAAGATGATCGGGAGGATGGGGGAGCGCGGAAGGAGGGGTGCCTTGGAGGTAAGGCGCATTCTGAGCTGGAGGACGCGATCCACCAGGGCGTTCCGTCTCGCCTGGCCTTCATCGCCACGAATGATGTGCAAGGCTGCGAGGGCGGCTGCGGCAAGAGGTGGGGGTGGAGCGGTGGTGAAGATGAATGTGCGACTGCGGTTGACCAGGTACTTGCGGAGGGTCGCGCTCCCTGCGGCAAAGCCGCCAGCCGCGCCGAAAGCCTTGCCCAGAGTTCCAACTAGGATGTCTGGCCTGACCCCGGCCTCGTGACACAGGCCACGTCCGCCCGGCCCGAGTACGCCAAGAGCGTGCGCTTCGTCGACCAGCAAGGCCGCACCGTGTTTCCCGGCGAGGGTGGCGAGCTCGGCCAGGGGAGCGACGTCACCGTCCATGCCGAAGAGTGACTCGGTCACCAAGAGAGTCCGGCGGGCGGCAGGCGCGAGTGTGAGCAAGCGTTTCTCGGCTGAGGAGAGGTCGAGATGCCGATAGAAGGCCGGCCGGGCGCGTGAGAGTCGGCAGGCATCGATGATGCTGGCATGGTTGGCGTGGTCGCACAGAATGAGGTCGCCGGGTCCTGCCAGAGCGCAGAGAACGCCCAGGTTGGTCTGGTAGCCAGAAGGGAATAGAAGAACGGCTTCGACATCTAGAAATTCGGCGAGGGAGTCCTCAAGTTCACGGTGTTCGGGAAGATCCCCACTGATCAGACGGGACGCGCCTGCGCCAAATCCGGAACGTGCAATGGCAGCAGCAGCAGCAGCGGCCAGGGCAGGGTGGGCTGACAACCCGAGGTAATCATTGGAACAGAACGAAAGGAGGGGCTGGGCGTCGATCGCCGGGGTCGTTCGAGACAGGCCAGAGGCGGCAGGACAGGATCGGATCCGGTCTTGAGCTTCGAGCGGGAGCAGGTCGGCCCGCAGGTGGGCGTCCAAGCTAGGGAGCACGGGCTGACCATAGAGAGGGCTTTCCTGCGGTGTCAATCGTCAAGTGTTTCACGTGGAACAGAACGCGCCGATCCATAGTCCTTT